>JBAVNY010000422.1:0-5697 GCA_049691535.1 Candidatus Acidiferrum sp. | reverse complement strand
ATGCTATACCGCTGATAGCTGGCTTTCAAATCGGCCTTATGCCACAGTTCCGCCTGTTAACCGGCACCGGGCCAGCACCCAAATCCGCGCCTGCCTACCGTCTGCCTGATCGCAAAGAAAAACTTGGGTCCAACTTGGGTCCAGCAACTGCCAAATTAGGTCCAAAACCGTGTACCATGACGTAGAACAAAGCTAGACGGACCAACAAGATAGATTTTTTGCAACTGCCTTGGGCGCAGGAGGTCCCGAGTTCGAATCTCGGCGCCCCGACCACTAGCTCACTGAATTACTTGAGGCTCTTCCTGCGCAGTATTTCGACTACTATCCAACTTGGGAACAATTGGTCTGCGAGCATGTTCACAGCGTCCCTCTGGCCGCTCCCACTGACGTGCGTATAAACTTCCAGAGTTGTTGCCATGTGAGAATGCCCTAGTTGAGCTTGAGGAACTTTGAGCGGCGTACCTTGGGCATGTAATAGCGTGCCATGGGTATGACGGAGCGCATGCCAGTCGATTCGCTGCAAGCCAGCCCACTGGCATGCAGTGCGCAGCGACTTTTTTCTCAAGTTGTCCGCAGCAAGCGGAGCACCCTCGCGAGCCGCAAAAACCAAGGCACTCGGAGAATGATCCGCGGAAACTGATTGTATGCAAATCGCAACAGACAAACGACTTGTGCCAAGATGGTGGACTAGTAGCGGCGAAGAGTTTTCCGGGGGTCGGTCTCAAGAACACCTCAGGAGCTCGCCAACATCGTCTCTCTGTTCGCATCGTCTGATGGATGGATCGATAAAGTGAGGCTGCGGACGGAACAGCGCTGGTCGATCGCTTAGTCCGCGATTCGGTTCTCAGTTGCACTCAGGTCAAGATTTTCGCCGTCGCTTCGGTGTTTGTTTGCACTTTTTTCTCGATCGATCCACTCGCGGATATAAGACGGGCAATTTCGAAGTTGCGTACCACTGGCCTCGCAGAATGCCAAATACTTGATCACCTGCTGGTCCACAAGTCTCACATTCTCCAAGTCGAGGTCCGCCTTTTGCCTCTCCGTTTCTTCGGCAACGACCTTTTGCAGTTCCAGCAGTTCTTCGGCTTTAATCCTTCCGCTGATGCTTAGGACCACGCGCTTCTTGTCCCTAAATTTGCTAATTTTCCACATGAAGTTCCTTTTCTTTTTGCATAGAAAAATAGAAAACGGGGTGCCGGCGATTGCTCGCCGCACCCCGTTCGGCGTTACTGGATATTTAGTGTTAGGGGAATGCTCTTGGTAGTTGAACCGCTCGTCGCCACCACCAAGATGGTTTGGGACCCAGACGCGGGTTGAGTTGTTTTCGTCACGCTACCGGCGCACGCTGTCAGATACCCCAGCGAGACCATCGACAGGAGCAGCATGCAGAGGAGCATTCGTAGTTTCCGGGCGTCTTTGCGGATGCGCCATAGCAGGAGCAGATACACGGGAGCGAGCAAGATGGCGCCCGCGCCTTTGGGCAGTGACATTCCAGCGGCCCGGACAGCGACGGCCGAAATCCTGAGTGAGCTGGTAGCCTGCCCTGAGGCAGTTATGGTCGGCTGCGCCGGATTGAAGCTGCAGGTAACGCCTATTGGCAAACCGGCGCAGCTCAGGCTAAGCGTACCGGCCAGACCCGAGTGCGAGACGATCTGCAGGCTGAGTGGAGACGAGCTCGATCCGTTCGTCACGCTCGCGCTGCTTGCCGAAAGAGTCAGAGTCAATTCCGGCGAGTTGGCGTAAACCGTCGTCGTGCCTGGTGCCGATTGAGATGAGGAATAAGGTTCGTTCACCAGGTAATAGGCAACGAAGGCATGCGGACCGAGTGCCAACCCGGATGCGGAAAAGGTGGCTACACCGGATGCATCCAACGTCGCGCTGCCCAGCACGGTCTTTCCATCCTGGAAGGAAACGGTTCCTGGAGGGGTGCCAGCCTGGGAAGTCACGGTGGCCATGAGGCTCACGCTTTCTCCGAGAACGGCGGTAGTGGGAGCCAAAAGCGTGGTCACGGTCTGATGCGGATCCGAAGTTGGCGGACCCGAACTTTCCCGCGAGTCACCGCAGCTGTAGGTCTGATTAGCTGGATATCCATCGAAGCCATTCTGCGTGGTGTCCAGAAAGACCGAGGCCATGGGGCCAGTCCGCGCAACGAACGGGTCCATTGGAATATTCAAGCCGGCAGAGCCAAAGAGCGTATTGGCAAGCTGCTGGTCAATGAACGGAATAAACTCATTTGATTGACTCTTGTTTTGGACTTCCCCAGCGATGACGTAGTAGTCGATCGGCGTCGGATTGGGCGTGACCTTCGACCAGGGATTCGGTGTACCTGCGAACGTGGGATAGTAGACGGACACGTTTGGTGGCGTGCCGCCGCTGTTCCAGTTATACCAGCTATTGCAGTAGCTGCTGCTCGAGATGTAATTCCCCATATTGGGGGGATTGGCGGGGGTCACGTTATTGTCAGTGACCCAAGAGGGATAATAGTGAATGGAGTAGTAGGTCGGCAGCAGAGACATGAAGAAGCTCCGCTGGGAGCCTTGCCCCAACAATGTAATTGCTGCATTCTGCGCAACCTGGTTAGGCGAGTAGAATGCCACGTTGTTGCTGTTGGTCACCAGCGGGCCGATCGCCGAAAGTTTTCCCCAGTCTCCAAGGATGTTGTCGAGTTGCGTATCGAAGCCAATCGTGAACTGTTGCTGTAGCGAACTATTGGCCAGGTCGCCGATCGTGGTTGCGAAGGTGTAATCGGAGTTGGGCAGAGTCTGCGAGTTTCCAGGCGCAAGGGCTCCGGTGATCGACGATGCGGTATCGAGGATCCCGGTGATGGTGGAGCCGATCTTGGTGACATCGTCCACCAGGTTCTCCGGAACCAATCCGTCTGTCGCGACTGTTACGCCGAGATTTATCGCGCCGCTGATGTTACTCAGCAGGCTGGAGACGTTGACGGTCACTGGAGCGGAAGCGGGTGGTTGCAGGCTGCTGCCTTTGACGATCGAGGCCGCGCCAACCAAAGCGAGCGCAGCGCTCCCGTTGCCGGCGGCGACGACGTCTTTCATGTTGGTTGACCCAGTCACCATGTATTGCAGCACGTTGTCCAGGTCCACGACCTCGGCGCTCACCTGCTGGGCTACCGCCTGAAGGTCCTGCGCCGTGAAGCAATCCAGTGGCCCGCCGGTGGCGGGGTCGGTCCAGACATAGCAACTGTTGGGCGCGCCCGGGAAGCTGATGTTCGCCGGATTGAAAGTGTGATAGTCGATCATGGTGTTCAGCGAACCGGTGAAGTAGTAGTGCAGGTCGTCGAGATAGTTGCCTTGTGCGCCTTTGATGTAGTACTGGGTAACTAACTGATAACTGAGATAGTGATAGGCAGCCACCTGACCCGTGGCGCTCGTGGCGCCGGGTAACGCTATTCCGGTCAACTCCGGCCATTCATCGGGTTGCTGAGAAGAAACCAGCGTGATGGTGAAGTCGGCGCTCGCGCCCGCCACATTTTGTGCTTGGGATTCCTGGGAGGTCAGGTGAGGCCAATAGTACCCGTTGAGGTTGCGCTGAAGGATTCCATGGATGAATCCCGTTTCTCCCTGCTGGGCGAATACGTTCGAGGAGAGGGCCACGTGACCCGTTAACGAATTGCCACAGCCTACGCAACTGACCAGCGAGTAAGCGCTTCCCGGTTTGTAGAGAGAGAGCGTTGTCCCTGGTGTGCCACCGAGATTTTCCAGCGCGGGACCGAATTGTTGATAGTAAGCGTTCACGCCGCCGCTGGACGTGTTGGCGACATCGAAGGGACTCTGATTGGCCGAATAGCCGGATTGTCCAACCGTGACCAGAAAGATGAGGTCCGCGGGGACTGCCGCCTTCAATGCCGCCGCCAGAGCCTGGTATGCAGTTGTGGCGGTCGCGGAGTCGGATGAACCCGTGGGATAAAACGTGCCGCACGCTGGGACATCGGTTTGTTGTTTAGCGGAGTTGGCCACCGCGCCGCAATTCGTATCGAAGTTCAAGTTTTCCCGGTTTAGTTTTACCATCCAGAATCCATTTGTTTGGTTGGCCGGCGAATAAAAGACAACCTTATCCGGGTAACTGAAGCCGCTGTATTGGGAGAGCGAGCCAACCTTGAAGAGCGTGACGGTGCTCAGATCATTGTTTGCCGGATCGTTTGGCGAGAGCAGATACTCGATGGCACCGGAGGATTGAAAATTGTAATTACCGTTCACGTCTTCGACCAACATGCCTGTGGCGAACTGATCGACGATCGCCCCGTTAGCCATGTAGTAGTTCTCATAGGCGGAACCAGGTGTGGCGCCTCCAGCGCCGATGGCCATGTAGCCGAGCGGGTAATAGGAGCTCCCGAACGCCTTGGTAAAGTCCGTTCCACCGATTGCCGTAGTGCTTAGTTGGGAGTCGGGATAGTAATTGAAGTTGGATCCGACAATAACCAGGTCCTGTGGAGAGAGCTTTCCAAGATACGCGGCCATCGCACTGCCGCTCTGAAAACATTGCGGCGACGACTCGGGCGCGGACGTTTTCTCGGTTAACGTCTGCCGGTCCAACACGATCACGGTGTAATTGCCGGAGCAGGAGTATCCGTTATCCGGGTAGGCCTGCTGCGTGCCGATCCGGATCCAAGGATTCGCGCCATTGTAACCGCCGGGATTCAAGGTGGTGAAAGCCACCGCCGGGGGAATAAAGTTGCTTGCCGTCGGAAAAGCCGGCGTCTGTTGCGCTGTGAGAGATTGGCTCGAAGCTGCGGGCAAAGTTGCAGCCCGTACCTCGTCCCCTGAAAACCGCAGGCGAGAACTTGCGAACGTGCCGTCGGACCTTTTGCTGACGGCGTAGAGAACGTTTTTGCCCGCGCGTAGGCCGTTCGAGGAAGACAGGGTACCGGTCTCGCAGACCCCAGCGGAACAGGAGCTCTCGCTGAACTGTGAAGTAACATCCTTGCCGTTGAGCACGACCTGGATGGTCTCTGGCCGAGTTTCCACGGGCATAGAAATGGTGATGGTTTTTGCAGCGGAATTCCCAGCGGACACTCCGCTTGAAGAAGCGTGAATCAATATCGTGTTCTTCGCCCGGACACTTTGCGAAGGGACTGGAGTGTCCGCAGTGATCGCCGGTTCGTTATTGGCTGAGGCAGCAGCGGTTCTTTCAAGTCCAACAGAGAATTGGCAAGCGAACAGCGCTCCCGCCAGTAGTAACAATCTTTGTGCGAATTTCATGACATCACCCTCTCGATTTCTTTTTGCTTCGGCTCCGCGCTTGTTGCGCCTCGGATCGAACGTTCCTTGAGCCCGCTGTGGGAAATGCAAGGGCAGTGCCAAATTTAAGTGTTGGAATCCGAATTACTTAGGAGAAAGGAGGGTCCCGGAGACTTCAAGAACTCCCGAAACTTCGTGAACGAAGCAAACGAATCTCAGTGAGTTTGAAAGCGGCGCTTATCGATCTTCAATGATTTGATCTTGGAGTCGAGCGTGGACGAGGGCATGCCGAGTCTCGTTGCCGCTCCCGATGCTCCCGAAACTCGTCCCCCGGCTTCGGCCAAGGCGGCTTCAATTCGCTTTTTCTCTTGATCCACCAGGTCTTCCCTTAGGTGCTGGACTGCAGTGGGCTTCAAGGTCAGCCAACTCTCATCCACGGAAAACTCATCGGAGTCGCACAATATTACCGAGCGCTCAATGACATTTTGCAGTTCGCGGA
>JBAVNY010000421.1:0-8572 GCA_049691535.1 Candidatus Acidiferrum sp. | reverse complement strand
AGTAGAGACAGTGAGCCCAAGATAAACTCTTACCATAACAACTGGTGCGAGTTGGGGTCAAGGCGGCGCAGAAAAAGCGGAAGTGCAAAAACGATTTCCTTAGTACTAAATCTACGGCAAGCGGCTGGTGGGGACGAGCCTCCGCGGAAAATTTTCCCGGGGTGGTGCATTTTTACCAGGCATTGTTTTTTAATGCGGTGAGAACATGGGACTTACGTCTGGCGCGCAGCGTGCACCTTCAGAAAGACGTGGGGGAGGCGAGCCGAGGATCCCTTTAGGGGATTGAGGGCTGGGCCGGTTCGTACTTCCCCTCACTTCTTTTTCTCCCACCTGTGTTGATACCTCCATGCTAAGAACCAAATGCAAGAACTGTCTGGAATTAGAAATGTACTTGTGCCGGCAGGATGCCGGCGCTACCAATTCGGTTTTTACTTTTTGTGGGCAATTCGAACACAGGCAATGACGACCTGCCAGAAATAAATACAAGATCTGAGTGTGTTGAATTAGAAATTTTCTTGTGCCGGCAGGATGCCGGCGCTACCAAGTCAGTTGGAGAGCTAGCTTCGTTGGGGAGCTACGTGGATGATGTTTTGCGTCATGGGGAAACGCTGGCCGCGATAATCGATGCGGCTGATGTAGTCGCTCATGGTGAGGAACAGAAGAAGTGCTAGCCAGAAAATGCCAGCGACGATAACGAGCTGGGTGCGGCGTGGACTGTATTTGGCGTGCATAAAGAAAAGTACGACGAGAGTGGCTTTTACCGTGGCGATTCCAAGCGCGGCCACGATATTGAAACGGCCAAGATTGATATAAGCGGCCCACACGGTGCTGGCGGTAAGAAACAGCAGGGTGAGAATCACCAGAATATAGGTTCTGGGCGGGATGATGTGGTGTTCAGTGTGTTCTGTATGTTCAGCCACGCGCGTCGCTCCCTACTTATGCCTGTCGATCAGATATAGCAGCGGGAAAAGATAGATCCAAACAATGTCGACGAAGTGCCAGTAAAGGCCGACGATATCGACCGGAGTGTTGTACTCCGGCGTGAAGCGCCCCGCAAAAGATTGTCGCAGCAACCAGAAAAGTAAACCTGCTCCGATGACCATGTGCAGAGCGTGCAGGCCGGTCATACCGAAATAAGCGGAATAGTAGAGTTGTGCGTGCGCGTTCAGATCGGGATCGGCGTCTTTGGCCTTGTCTAATTCCTCGCGCTCGACTTGAAGCTCATTGGCATCCATATCGTCGCAGGCGGATGGATTATTGACGCAATAGAAGATATCGAAATTCTTGCCGGGGACGAGATGATGGTGGAACTTCTGCGCGTACTCGATGTACTTGACGCCGAAGAAGACGAAACCTAGAGCAATGGTGGCCATCAAGAAAATGGAGATTAGTTTCTTCTTGCCGACCTGCGAGGCCCACACCGCCATAACCATAGTGAAGCTGCTGGCCAGGAGCACGACGGTGTTGAAGCCGCCCGCTTTCAGGCTAAGGGTGTTACTGCCCATGGCGAACGCCGGGAAATAGATGTGGCGATTGATGGTGTAAGCCAACATGATGCCGCCGAAGAACATAACTTCGGTGACCAGAAAGATCCACATGCCGAGCGTAGAGGTTTCTTTCTGCTGCTCGAGGGTCTTAAATTGTCCGTACAGTTCTCCGGTGCGATGCACTCGGCACTCCTCTTTGCGCTAATTTCGAATGCGAACAACGTGTGCGCATTCGCAGCGAGCTAAAGCCGTTCGGTACTCAGTCGTCTCCATGCGCCGGCGCGGGATTGGTAACATGCGTTCCAGGCCGCGTGCTTCCCACATCCAAGCCCAAATCTGGCCGATTGTGAAAGTCGTAAGGCTCCCAGGTGACTACCGGTGTAACTTCGAAATTTTCTGTTGGCGGCGGCGAAGCGGTCTGCCACTCGAGGCCAGTTGCGGGCCAAGGATTGGGACCAGCAACTTTGCCGAAGAACGCGGCCCAGGTGAGATAAATCATCGGCAGCAAATAGCCTACGGCGAGAATGGAGGCGCCGGCGGTGGACATGACGTTGTACACCTGAAATTCAGGCGGATACACATGATAGCGGCGCGGCATGCCGAGGTAGCCAAGAATAAATTGTGGGAAGAAGGTCAGGTTGAATCCGACGAAGAGAATGACTGCGGAGAGACGCGCAAGCCATTCCGTATACATGCGGCCGGTAATCTTGGGCCACCAGAAGTGCAAGCCGCCGAGATAGCCCATGACTGCGCCGCCAACCATGATGTAGTGAAAGTGGGCGATGACGAAATAGGTGTCATGAATGTGGATGTCGGAGCCCAGGCAGCCGAGGAAGAGTCCGGTCAAGCCGCCGATCAAGAAAAGTCCCAGGAATCCAAAGGCGTAGAGCATTGGCGTGTCGAAGGAAATCGAACCGCCGAATAATGTGGCTACCCAGTTGAAGACTTTCACCGCGGATGGCACGGCAACAAGGAACGTAAGAAACGAAAACGCGATGGCCGCATAGGTGGACTGGCCGGTGAGGAACATGTGATGGGTCCAGACCAAAAAGCCGATGACCGCAATCGACAAGCTGGCTGCGGCAACGAAGTGGTAGCCAAACAATTGTTTGCGCGCAAAGGTGGGAATCAATTCGCTGACCACACCCATGGACGGGAGAATCATGATGTACACGGCGGGGTGCGAGTAGAACCAGAACAGGTGCTGGAACAGAATCGGGTCGCCGCCCATCGCAGGGTTGAAGAAGCCCAGTCCGAAGACGCGTTCCATGGCGGCCAGCGCAAGCGTGATGGCGATTACCGGAGTACCCAGAATCATGACTACGGAGGTAGCGTAGTGCGACCACACAAACATCGGCAGGCGGAACCAGGTCATGCCGGGCGCGCGCATGGTGTGCACGGTGACCAGGAAATTCAGCCCGGTAAGAATCGACGAAAAACCAGTGATGAAGACGCCGACCACGGCGGGAGCCACGGCGGAGTTCGAATACACGGTGCTCAAAGGGGTGTAGAAGGTCCAGCCGGTATCCAAGCCACCGGTGACCATGGAGTAGAGCGTGAATGCAGCGCCAACTACGTAAACATACCAACTAAGAAGATTAATTTTGGGGAACGCGAGATCCTTCGCGCCGATCATCAGCGGGATCAGGAAATTCCCGAGCACCGCGGGAATGGAAGGAATCAGGAAAAAGAAAATCATGGCTACGCCGTGCATGGTGAACATGCGGTTGTAGGTGTCTGGCGTGAGCATGTAACCGCTGGGCGTAAGCAGGTGCAGGCGAATCATCATGGCGAAGAAGCCGCCAATGAAGAAAAAGAAAGTGACGGAGGCAAGATAGAGTAAGGCGATGCGCTTGTGGTCGGTGGTGAGCAGCCAGGAACGGATGCCGTAGGTCGCGTTCAGATAGTTCTTCTCGGGCATCTGGAACTGCGTTGAAGTGATACTTTCCTGCTGGTAAGTACTCATACTATTTCTTCCCCGTCGAAACTGGCGCGATGCCGGCGCCCTTAGCGGGCACAGGCTGCGATTGCAGGGAGCGAACGTAAGCAGTCAGATTCAGGATCTGCTCCTCCGTGACGAGTCCCTGGAAAGTGGGCATCACCGGTTGATACCCTGCCACAATTTTGGCCTTGGGTTGCAGAATCGATTCGCGAATGTAGGCGTCGTCCGCGGTCACGGTGGTGCCATCGGCGAGAAGAACCTTCGCGCCATAGACACCGTTGAGCGAGGGACCGCGGCCTGAGCCGTTGGAGATATGACAAGTGCTGCAAGCAAGTTGCGCGAACAACTTTTCACCGGCGGAAACGGGATTGAGGTCACCGGTTTCGCCGGAAAGCCACGCGGCGTAGTCGGAAGGATCCTGCACCGTAACCCAACCGCCCATTACGGCGTGGTTGGTGCCGCAATACTGCGAGCAGAAGAAATGATACTTACCGACTTTAGTGGGCCGGAACCACAGCGTGTTGTAGCGGCCGGGCACAACGTCCATTTTCGCGCGAAAAGCGGGCACGTAGAAATCGTGGATGACGTCTTCGCTACCCATGATGAGCTTGATGTTCCGATTGACAGGAATATGCAGCTCATTAATTTCCTTGCGGCCGTTGGGCTGCTGTAATTTCCACATCCACTGTTTGCCAATGACGTAGATGTCCAAGGTGTCTGTGGGCGCGGTGCGGAAATTGACGTAAATGAAGGCGCCCCAGGCAAAAATGACCATGGCGATCACGGTGGGGATCAAGGTCCAGCCGATTTCCAGGAACAGATTGCCATGCACGTCGTCGCCAACTTCACCTGGAGTTTTGCGGCGGTACTTGTACATCGCGAAGATGCAAAGTGCCGCGACCAACACGACGAAAAAGAGACAGGTGAGCACAATGAACGAAAACAGCGCGTCGACATTGTCGGCGAAACTGGACGCCTGCTCGGGAAAAAATGGAAGCGGTGACTGCACGGCTCTAATGTGCTCCTTGCGCCGGAATGTTCCGGCCCGAACTGCCCGCCGCAGTGGAGCGACGATCACGCCGGCGGAAAATGACGAAACCGATGGCCATACAGAAAAGAGTGGCGACCCCACCCATGCGAATCACGGTAAGGATGGTGGCGCTATAGCGTGCTTTGGTCGCATCGTACTGATAGCAGAACAACAGAATGTGATCGACGGCAGTGCCAATTTTTCCAGCGGAAGCGTCAACCAAGCCGAGACGCACATTGCTGGGAGGATATTCCACGCCGAAGAAATACCTGGAGATGCGGCCATCGGGAGTAAGCAGCAGGATGCCGCTGGCGTGGCCAAACATTTTTGTTTGCGGATCGTAGCTATAGCGGAACGCAGCGGCCTTGGCGACTTCGTCGATGGATTCTTTGTTTCCGGTCAGGAAATGCCAGCCTGCTTCCGTGGAAGGCCTGGCGAAACGGGACAGCGCTTCGTGCTTCTTCTTCAAAGCTTCATCAGGAGTATCGGAAGGGTCCATGCTGATGAGAACCACGTCGTAATCCTTGCCGGGATTGAAAGAAATCATTTTCAGAGTGCCGACCAGGGATTGTTCCACCTGTGAGCACAACATCGGGCAGGTGAAATATACGAAGGTGAGGACCACTGGCTTTTGACCAAAATAATCGCGAAGGAGAACCGGATGTCCGCTCTCGTCATTGAAGGTGACGTCGAGGGGAAGTTGGGCGTTGAGTTGCGGATCGAAGGCGACATTCACCAAGGCGGGAGGCAGTCCCTTGGAGGACTGGCCAACATTATCGGGAATCATTTGCGCCGTGCCGGTAAACGCCGCCAGCAGCAGCACCAGTGCGATCGAGATGTAGCGTAGTACGTTCATTTCCTACTTCTTCTCCGCTGGCTGAGCAGGCACAGCAGGTAAACCTTTTTCGACGATCAGTTTCATCGCGTCGCCAACCGGAATCTGCGCGATGCCCGCTTTTTCGTCGACCCAACCCAACGAGTTGTTGGCGGCTGTGTCTTCCTGCAGCTTATTGCGCCAATCGTGTTGCGGGTCAGTGAAATGTCCGGGCATACCCTGCAGCCGCGGCTCCGGAGGAAGCATCGGGCCCATCTGCGCACGCGATGGCGGAGGTGGAGCATAGGAGGATTTCCAGTAATGAATAAGGCCGCGATATACGCCGACGCTCAGGAAAAACGAGAGCACGATAGCTACGCCCATCCAGGCCAGGAATTTCAGGATGATGCTGACACGCACATCGCGCGGCTCGAAGGAAACATCTTCGTGCAGCGGAATGCGAATCTCAGCCTGGCCGGGCTTGTGATGCTCAGTGCTCATGACTTGCAATGGCCTCCGCCAACTTCGGATCTCCCAAGGGCAACAGCGGTTGCTGCTTCAAATTCATCGCGAAGAAACCAACCCACAAACTAATCAGGGCGACAGGCACAACAAAATCGAGCCACGAGGGCAGCGCGCTGTGGGTAAATTCCGGGCGCGTCATCCAGTACAAATCCACCAGGCGAAAGGCAATCATCCAGATGGCGACTTTGGAAATGAGATTGGGATTGCGCTTCACGTCGCGCGAAAGCAGCACAAAAAATGGCAACGCGAAACTGAACAGCAGAACAATGACGGCCACGATGCCCCACTGGCCGTAAAGCCTGGTGCGGTAAAAGGAAATTTCTTCAGGCAAATTACCGGACCAGATAATCAGGAGTTGCGAGAAGTCGAAATAGGCCCAAAGCATGTTGAAGGCAAAAAGGAATTTGCCAAGGTCGTGGAGATAGCGGGTCTTGATGAAGCCGGAGTACGGTGCAGATTTGGCGAGTGATGAGATGACCACAATGATCATGGACATGGAGGCGATCAACTGTCCCGCGACGAAGATAAAGCCATAAATTGTGGAAGCCCAATGGGGCGAAACGGACATGACCCAGTCGATAGCCGCGAAGGTCATGGCAAGGACATAAAGGATAATGCCCGGACCAGAAAATAGTTTGATGCGGCGGCGCAGCGAGCGATCATCGCGATTCACGTCTTGCTGCCGGGACCACATGTTGAAAATCCACACCAAGCCAATCCAAATCACGAAGTAAATGACAGCGCGTACCAAAAAGCCGGGAGCGGTCAGATATTTCTGCTGGAAAGGCGAGAGCATGCCTTCGCCCTCTTTAGGGGCATTCAACCAGCCCAGTTCCTCTCCGTTGCCGGAGTACAGATACTTCATGCCCAGAACGATGGGGATGAACAGTACCAGCATGAGCCAGATATTGCGCGAGGCAGCTTCCAGCGGTCGGCGGATGATCACACCCCAATAGCCGCCGGTGAGATGCTGCATCATCAGCAGGCCAAGCGAGCCGAGCGTTAAGCCAAGAACCAGCATGTAGCTGAACAAATACGATTGAAAGAATTTCGCCGGCGAAACGAAGGCGCCCACAATGGCGAGCAGCAGCGCGACGCCGCCAATCAACCAACCTCCGCTTTGCACGCGGTCGAAGCTCGCTGGCGGCCTGTACTCTTGCACGTTCATTTCGTGGCTCCTCCAGCCATGAGCTTCTGCTTCAAATCCGGCGGCAGTTCGTTGACGTGCGCGTTGCGGCTAAGTTGCAGCGCACGGACATACGCGATGATGGCCCAGCGATCGCGCGGCGGAATCTGCGCGGAATATCCGTACATAGCGCCAAAGCCATTGGTGATGACGTCGTAGATGTAGCCGTTGGGCTCCTGGCGCAAACGATCCTGGTGATAGCTGGGAGGATGCTTCATGCCGCGCACTGCCACCATGCCTTGGCCGTCGCCCTGCAAACCGTGGCACGGAGTGCAGAAAATTCCGTAGCGTTCCTGGCCGCGTAGGAGCAATTCTTGGGTGAGGGGAAGCGGGAAGGCGTTGGAATCTTTCATGATGAACAGCGGATCATTCTCGATCGCGCCACGGGCTACGGTATTTTCAATGGGCTGGCGTGCGGAACGTCCATCCGGGAAAAAATCGGAGGGCGAAAGCGGATTCTGGCGCGGCTGGTTGGCCATATCCTGGCGCAAGGTGTATTCGCAGCCTGACAAACTCAGCAGAGACACACTGAACGCGACGAGGGCGAGGACTGAAGATTTATTCTTCATCCTTCACCTCGCTGATGTATTGCGCGTTCAGGCTCTGCAAGAATCGAATGGACTCCGCCACATCGAATTTGGGATCGCGGGCTTCAATGCACAAAAAGAAACGATCGGTGGAGGCACGCGCAAAGCGGTCCACGCTGAAAACCGGGTGATAGGGTTGCGGCAGCCCGTTCAGCGCCAGCATGCCCACCACAGCGAAGATGGACGCGCCCAAAATGGTAAGTTCGAACGTGACGGGAATAAACGCCGGCCAACTGTTTAGCGGGCGCCCCGCGATGTTCAGGGGATAGGTAATGGCCGCACACCAATATTGCAGGCCAAACCCAGTCAAACCGCCGCCGATTCCACCCGCCAAGGTGATCCAATTCACCCAGGGCCTGCGAAATCCGATGGCTTCGGCCAATCCCTCGATGGGGAACGGAGTGTAGGCCTCGATATGCTTGTAGCCAGCCGCGCGCGCGGCCTGCGCCGCAGCCAAAACCTGCTCGGGCGTCTCGAACTCGCCCATCACACCGTGTACCAGTGAGCGATGTTCCATCATACGTGTTCCTTCTCCTCGTGCTCTTGGTGCACCAGTTCGCGCATTTCCGCAATGGCGATGGCCGGCAATCCGCGCACGAATAAGAAGATGAGCATGACGAAGAGACCGAGGGTGCCGATAAAGGTACTGTAATCCCAGAAAGTCGGGGAGTAACGGCCCCAGGCAGAAGGCATGAAGTCGCGCGTCAAGGAGATGACGACGATGACGAAGCGCTCCAGCCACATGCCGGTGTTAATGACCAGCGACATGAGGAAGAGCGCGAGCACGTTCCGGCGAACTTTTTCGAACCAGAGAAGTTGCGGTGTCAAAATATTGCAGAGAATTAGGGCATAGTAGAAATGCGAGTACGGGCCATGCAGGCGCTGCTCGGCGAGAAACACATCGAACTTGTTACCGCTGTAGAAAGCCATGAAAAATTCCACGAAGTAGCCATAGGCCACGATCAGACCGGTGGCGAGCATGACCTTGGCCATGTTGTCTA
>JBAVNY010000420.1:0-13845 GCA_049691535.1 Candidatus Acidiferrum sp. | reverse complement strand
GACGAAGCCTTCAACGAGTCTCCAGAGTGCTTCAAGGATGTTCCCGGCGCGAAGCTGGCGCTCTACGACGACACCAATCGCCTGATGTACGACCTGAACCCTCAAGAGAAGGTGACAGCGCACTTGGGAGACACGGTCACCGTCCATGGCACTCTTAGCGACGACGCCATCCAGATGACCTCCATCGAGTTGATGTCCATCGGGCTCGCCGTCGGCCAGAAAGCGCCGGCCTTTTCCGTTAGCGATCAGTTTGGCCATGTGCAAACGCTGGACACGCTGCGCGGCAAAAACGGAACGGTGCTGCTGTTTTTTCGCTCTGCCGACTGGTGACCCTTCTGCAAAGGGCAGCTGGTCCAGCTGCAAAGCGCTGTATCAAGATTCGAAAAGCAGGGCGTGAAGCTTGCCGCCATCAGCTATGACTCGCAAGACATCCTGAAGTTTTTCGCCGATCGCCACAAGATTGACTATCCGATGCTGAGCGACCCGGATTCCAAAATCATCAAGGAATACGGCGTCTTCAATCACGAAGCCACCGGCATGCAGAAGGGCTTCGCTCGTCCCGGCTACTTTTTCATCGACGCCAACGGCGTGATCCGTGAGAAATTTTTTGAAGCGAAATATCGCGAACGGCTCACCGGCAACAGCATCATTGCCAAACTTTTCCCGGAGCTCGGACAGGAAGTCACCGAAACCGTCGAAGCGCCGCATCTGCAACTGGCTCTGGAACAGTCCGACACCACCGGCGTTCCCGGCACTCGCGTCACCGTCGTCGCCGAAGTTCGCCTACCTGTGGACGTTCACGTCTATGCGCCCGGCACACAGGGCTACAAACCAATCAAGCTGGTAATCGATCCGAGCCCACAGTTGGAGTTGAAGCCTGCCGTTTATCCCGCTTCCCAGATCCTTTACATGGCCGCGATCAAAGAAAAGGTGCCGGTGTACGAAGGCACCTTCCGCGTTAGCCAGGACGTGAAAGTCAGCTCCTCCGCCGGCTTTTGGGGCTCCATTGGCGACGACGGCAAGGTCCTCACCATCACCGGCAAGCTGGAATATCAGGCTTGCGACAAGACCATGTGCTTCGTGCCCACATCCGTTCCAGTGAAATGGCAGATCAAAGTCTTCCCGCTGGACCGCACCCGCGCACCCGTCAACATGCGCCACAAGTAAGCTGGCCACTCATGGAGCTTGAAACGAATAGGCCCGTTGCGTAGGTGTTGGTTGGACGAGACGTCCTAGAGTCGCGGACGAAGGTAGCCAGACGAAAAGCTGTTGACTTTCGCTTTTTGTTCGCTTATAGTCCGCTCCGGTAGAGGAAACGGGAAACGGGTGACTCCGGCTCTTAACCTTCGGGCTATCTCGAGCCGCAGGTCACCCGTTAAACGTACTCCAACTTCTGTTTCCCTGCCAGGAGCCGCCATGAACGCCTGTGTCGAAAACGTCGCCCCTGAAATTCTGGCGACTCCCCAGCTTGCGAACCGGATAAGCAAGCTAAACGCTGAGCGCGCCCAGAGAACTCCTCGCATCGTTCACGTTCGCATCACTTGCTTCTTCGCCTCCGCAGAGCAGGCGCTAAGTCCTGAACTCCGCGGCAAACCACTCCTGGTAGGCCGCAACGTCGTGGCGTCCGCAAGCCAGGAGGCAGTCCGGTCCGGCGTGAAAATTGGCATGACCACTACGGAGGCGCTGTTACTCTGCCCAGAGGCTCTGACTGTCGCACCGCAATACGCCCGCTATGGCGAGTATGCGGAACGGATACGCCGCATCCTGAAGACGTACACGCCTGATGTCGAAGCTGCGGGCTTAGATGACTTCTATCTCGATTTCGCCGATGCGAAACTGACCCCCGAGGCCTTCCAGGAGATGCTGCTCCGCATGCATACGGAGATCCACGAAAACACTGGCTTGGCTGTGTCCCTGGGAGCGGCGTGCAATCGAGCCATGGCAGCAATGGCGTCGCGCACGACAGGTCCGTCGAGATTGTGCGTGATTTCGCCGGGTAGGGAGCACGACTTCTTGGCGCCCCTTTCCGTGGATATGCTGCACGGACTTACTCGCTCGCAGCTAAACTTGTTGACCGCCGAACATATCGTGAATCTCGGCCAGTTGCGGCTCGTTCCAAAACCAGTCCTGATTTCCGCGTTTGGCGGATCGATGGGCCAGCAACTCTGGCGGGAAGCCCGCGGCCTCGATCAGCCACACCCCGCAAAGCCTTCGAACGCACTCGCCATCTCGCGCCAAGCACTTCTTGAAAATGGCTCCAGCGACTCCCAGCAACTCGACGGATTGCTCACCTATCTCAGCGAGCGCCTCTGCAGCGCGCTGCACGATCAACAGACCGCGGCGCTGGCAATCGATCTATCCATTAGCTACGTCGATGAATACGCCGCTCATCAATGCATTCGCCTGACACGGCCCACCAGCAGCCAGCGTGACCTGTTGCCCACCGCCCGGGAATTGTTCACCAAATTGTCTAGCCGCCCGGTCGCGGTCCGGCAGATCAGCGTGGCCGCCACGGTTCCCCCCTCGAATCAGGTCGAAAAGGAATCGTTCGTCGCTCGACTGAAGCGCCGCTGGACCCTGAATCGTGAAATGGCTCTCTCTGCGCCGTGTCTCTCGCGCTGAGTCAATCCGGGGCTCTAACCGGGCCCGGCTCTGACTTCTCGCCTTGCCGTTCGAGTGTCGATTGTCCCTACGGTAGATAGCAGCCGCGACACCTGAACCCCCATCCTGGTTGCGGCCACCCACCGGGAGATTCATACTTGCCCCATGGCTGTCCCCCGCCAGAATTCGCTCCTGCTGGTCCCGCTCGCCCTGCTTGTGGCCGGAGCCTTGTTCAGTCCGGCTGCGCTCGCCGACGAAATCCGCCTGAAAGACGGCAAAAAGCTTTACGGCGTGATCGTGTCCTACGAAGACAACATGTTCAAAGTCAAGACCGACTTTGGCTACGTCCTCGTCGAGAAAGACAAGATCGCCTCTATTATTCCCGACACTCCGGCTGGCGCTGCCTCTTCCAAGTCCAGTGCCGCGCCTGCGCCTGTGAAATCCAAGCCCGAACCGGCACCCGCCAAGGCTACTCCAGCAGCCATGAAGTCAGACGGCGACGCGTCTTTGACGTCAACAAACTCTGGCGCAACGCCCGCCGCAACTCCCGCTCCGCCCAGCAAGCGAGAAAAAGCCGCCGCCATCGTCAGCAACGCCAATGCGCGCCCAGAGATTCCTGCAAACAATTCCTCCACCGAGAGCGCTGCACCCGCACTCAAAACCACCACCACCGCTGCGCCAAAATCAACTTTGGCAGCTGCCAGCTCCGCGCCGCCTCCGCCGCCAAAAGACGAACCTCCACCCAACCGCGAAGAAGTTCTGGGCAATCTCTACGTCAACCACACTTACGGCTTTCGCATGTTCAAAGCGCCAAGTTGGCAGCTTATCGAAGCCGCCGGGCAGACCCTGCCCAACGCCATCGTCGCCATGGGCACGAACAACGAATCCACGCTTCTAGTGATCAGCCGCGAAAAAACTAAAGGCACGCTGGAAAACGCCGCGCCCGCGGTAGAAAAACGTCTTCATGATGTGTATGAGAATTACCGGCTGATTTCCAATCGCAAAACCATGGTCGGTGGCCTGCCCGCCCTCGAATATCGTTATCGCGGCACGGCCGACGAGCACGACTGGTCCGGCACGCTGGTGATTGTTTCGCGCGGCCCGGATATTTTCACAGTTTTAGGAATGACCTACGCCGACACCGATCTGATTCAGATTCAGGAAAACGTAATCGCCCGCGCCATCTCCAGCCTGGATTTCAGCGCCAAGCAATAACCCGACGAAGCGCAGTCCGAGCATTCAAACCAGCGCCTTAACTTTCAACTTTGAACTTTTTAACTCTTGAACTTTAAGTGTCGGGCGCCCAGACGCCATCTTTGCGCACAGGTTCCCGAGGTTTCTAACTTCAGCTTTCCGCGTGTACCGGCTGGTTTTCCTGCAGTTTGCGGTTCTCGCGAATCATTCCAATCAGCGCCTGCACGGCGCGAGGCAGGCTGCGATCGCGACGGTACACCAAAGCAAGTTCCCGCCACAAATCCACGCCTTCCACATTCAGCAACTTCACTTCGCCGGTTTTCACCTGATCCTTCGCGAAGCTCTCGCTGATGATCGAAATGCCCACGTCGGCCGCCACAAACGTCTTGATCATCCCGATGCTCGGTAGTTCCATCGCCACGCGCAACCGCGAACGATGTGGACGAAATAACTTATCCAACACCTGCCGCGTGTAGCCAGTCTTGGGAAAAATCAACGGCGCCGATGCGATTTCATCCAGCGTCACGTGCGACCGCTGCGCCAACGCATTCTTGGTGCTGACCATAAAACGCAGGCGATCCCGATTGATCACATGCATTTTCAAATTCGGCGATTTCAGCGGCAACGTCACGATGCCCAAATCCAGCGAACCATCTTCCAACCGTTGCAGAATCTTATGGCTGAAGTTGCGATAGATGCTGATATGCACCAGCGGGTAGCGTTTCTGAAATTCCGCCAAAATTTCCGGCAACAGGTAAAGGCACGTCGCTTCATTGGCCCCAAATGCTACCGGGCCTTGCACCACGTTGCCACGATCGGCCACCACTTGCATGGACTCGTCGCGCAACCGCAGCAACCGTTCCGCAAACTCGAACAGCACTTCGCCCGCAGGTGTCAGTTCCACGGATTTAGCGGAACGATCCAGCAGCTTCGCGTGATACGCCTGTTCCAACTGGCGGATCTGCGCGCTCACCGCCGATTGCGAGCGAAACACTTTTTGTCCAGCCTTCGAAAAGCTCTTGAGCTTCGCTACTTGTACAAACGTAGTTAGTTGGTCGAAATCCATAGCCTCCACTCTTTCGTAGCAAGAGTATATCGGATTTTATGTAAGAAAGCGGTGAAGATGCCTTCAGGCTCAGGCATAGTGAGGCGCGGGACCTGTGGGCACCGCTACGAAATTTCCGACACGCGCCGGAATCGAATCGCTGGCCAACGCGGAAACGGCGCGCCACGCAGACTCTAACGTTCCCTGGAAATGAATCGGCTGAATGCGCACAAATGGCAACGGCGTGTGTTGCGCCAAAAGCCGGGAGGCGCGGAAGCTCCCGGTATGGGCCACATGCGCCGCCAGCAGGCTCCGAAGACGATGCTCTTCGTGATCTTCGAGTTCCTGCGGCTGCACAAATTCCAGATTCAGCACGTGGTCCGCTTCGCTGCGCAGCACATACGCCAGTCCGCCGGTCATGCCCGAGCCAAAATTCAGTCCAATCGGGCCAAGCACCGCAACGATGCCGCCGGTCATGTACTCGCATCCGTGCTGACCAACACCTTCGACCACCGCTACGGCGCCGCTGTTGCGCACCGCAAAGCGTTCGCCAGCCTGCCCAGAGACAAAAAGCTGTCCCGAAGTCGCACCATACAAAACCGTGTTGCCCACCAGAACATCGCCGCGTTTGGATGCGCTATTTCCTGCGCGCACCACCAGCGTGCCCCCGGAAAGCCCCTTCCCTACATAATCGTTGGCTTCCCCGTGCAATTTCAGCATGACGCCTTCCGCAAGAAATGCGCCGAAACTCTGCCCAGCCGTGCCGCGGAATTCGCGAATCACCGTCGACCCATCGTGCAGTTCGTTGTCGTGAATCTGCTGCCGCATACGCTGGCCGCTCAGGTGCGTGCCAATGCTGCGGTGAAAATTGTGAATAGGTGCAGGCGAACTTCCCTGCGATCCGGCCAAATCCAGCAACAATTCCATCTCCGGCATGCCCGCATCCAGCACGCTGGTCTGCTGCGGCACCACGTGCCGCGGATTCGATACCGGAATCACCAACAATGCATCCATGCCCGACTTCGTTTCCAGGCGGTCGTACCAGCCGCGCAATTCTGTCAACGAGCGCACGCCCAATTCCGCCATGTGCTTGCGAATTTCCTCGCCCAGGGCGCGGAAATAACTGATCACCATTTCCGGTTTGCCGTTGAATCGCGTCCGCAACGTTTCATCTTGCGTGGCAATTCCCACCGGGCAGGTATTCAGGTGGCATTGGCGGGCCATCACGCAGCCAATCGCCACCAGCGCCGCCGTTCCAAATCCAAATTCATCCGCGCCCAAAATCGCGCCAATCAGAATGTCGCGCGCAAAGCGCAAGCCACCGTCCACGCGTAACGAAACGCGCGAGCGCAAGCCAGCGCGCAGCAACGTTTCATGCGTCTCGCGCAAACCAATTTCCCACGGCAAGCCGGTGTTCTTGATGGAAGTAAGCGGCGAAGATCCCGTTCCGCCATTGTGTCCACTGATGGTGATGACGTTCGCGCCGGCCTTCGCCACACCAGCCGCAATTACGCCAATCCCAGTGCCCGAAACCAGTTTCACGCCTATGCGCGCATCGGGATTCACCGCCCGCAAATCGTGAATCAACTGCGCCAAATCCTCGATGCTGTAAATGTCATGATGCGGCGGTGGCGAAATCAGCGGCGTTCCCGGCGTAGCGTGACGAATTCGCGCGATATACTCGGTCACTTTGCGCGCTGGCAGTTGCCCCCCTTCGCCGGGCTTGGAGCCCTGCGCCATCTTGATTTCCAATTCTTCCGCGCGAACCAAATATTCCGCAGTCACGCCAAATCGTCCCGACGCCACCTGCTTGACCTTGCTGGTCGTGCCAGTCTCGCTGTAAAGCTCGGAATCCTCGCCGCCTTCACCGGTGTTGCTGCGCCCGCCAATCTGATTCATGGCGATGGAAAGTGTTTTATGGGCTTCCGGACTCAACGAACCAAGCGACATTGCCTGTGTCGAGAAGCGCTTCAAAATCGCTTCCAGTGGCTCCACTTCCTCGAGCGCCACCGCTTGCTCGGGCAGCATGTTCAAAAGATCGCGCAGAAACGTCGGGCTCGCCGCCTTCGACAATTCTTCCAGTGCCGTGTAATTCTCTGGCTTGGCATTCTTGATGTACGCATGCATTCGCCGCACAAATTCCGGCGAGGTCGCGTGCAACTCCGCGCCTTTGCGGAAGCGGTACAAACCCTGATCCACCAACTCGGGCGCCGCCGTGCCATACGCCGCGGCATGCATCTGCAAATAATCCTTCAGCAGCAGGTCCAGCGTCTTGGTGCCGGGATAAAATCCCGCATCCTCAAAATATTCGCGGCAAATATCTTCGTCGAGTCCCAGCACTTCAAACAAATGGCTGTTGCGATAGCTGACCAGCGTTGAAATGCCCATGCGCGCCAGCACTTTGCGCAGACCGCCGTACATTCCCTTGCGCACCTTCTCAAACGAGTCAGCCTCTTCCTGCTCGGCAAATTGCTCCGCCAGATACGGCACCACCGCGCTCGCGCCCGCAGCCAGCAACATGGCCACATGATGGGTGTCGAAAACTTGCGCACTCTCTACCACCAGCGGAACGTCCGCCATCCCCTGCGCAACGAGATTTTTCCAAGCCCGCGCCGCAGCCAGCAATGCCGGCAATGCCGCGCGCTCCTTGCTGATCCCGCGATCAGAAAGGAGGAGGAGCCCCGGGCGTTCGCCACCACTCAGAGGGGTAGTAATGCACTGAGTCAAACTGCGGCGCGCACCCGGAACTCCCAGGGTGGAAGGAAATGTGAAATCGAGAATTTGCACCGGCGCGAGCGTGTCGCACAACGACGCCAGCTCCGCTACACTCAGGATCGGCCCGGAAAGAATGTGTTCTTTGCCCAGCGGCATTTCCAGAGACATCACGTGCGACTCGCGCAGCGGATCGATCGGCGGATTAGTTACCTGCGCGAAGCGCTGTTTGCAATAATCCCAAAGCGTCCGCGTCAACGAAGACAAGAACGCCGGCGGCGCGTCGTCGCCCATGCTCCAGTCTGCTTCTTTGCCGGTCAGTAGTGGACGGAACAAAATTTTGTACTGGTCGTCGCTCCATCCCGCGGCGCCAGCCATGCGCTTTGGATCGGCCACGCGAATCGAACTGACCTGCGCGTCCAGTTGCAGACGCTGCGGCTCGCTTCCCGCGCTGCGTCCATGCTGCATCGCCTCGCTCTTCAGCAGTTCCCGCCAGCCCAGAAACACGCCAGCCTGCGGATTCGCCAAAATCATTTCGCCCGGACCCAGCCTGTGGCGTTCCGCGATGCGCGATTCTTCCAAATCCACCAAACCGGTTTCCGACCCGGCGATCACCAACCCGTCGTGCGTCACCGTGTAGCGCATCGGCCGCAATCCGTTACGATCCAGCTTCACGCCCACCGAAAAGCCGTCGCTGAACACCATCGCCGCCGGCCCATCCCACGGCTCGCCTTCGCGCGACAATGCTTCCAGCGTCATGCGCACATCCGCCGACAAAAATGGGTCATGCGTGTACGCCGGCGGCACCAACTCCAGCATCGCCCTCTCCACCGTTTTGTCTTGCAGCAGCTTCAATTCCAGCGCGTTATCAAAGCTCGCCGAGTCGCTGACTCGTTCTTCCAGCAGCTTGAACCACTTCCCAACGCCGATGCGCTTGCGAATCTCGCGTTCCTTCGCACGCAGCCACCGGCGATTGCTGACAATCGTGTTGATTTCCCCGTTGTGCGCCACATAGCGGAAGGGTTGCGCCAATTGCCAGGAAGGCTCGGTATTCGTTGAATAGCGCTGGTGGAAAATAGCAAAGTTGGCTACAAATTCGGTGCTACGCAAATCCTCGTAAAACCTCGGAAACTGCCATGGCGTTAGCAAACCTTTATAAACAATCGTGCGCGAAGACAGCGAACACAAATAACATCGCTCCGGCAGCACGCCTTCCGATCGCTTGCGCAACAACGCCAGGCTCCGCTCGAATTTCGGCGCGGGCACATCCGGACTGTTTTTCGTGGGGATCGGCTCAACAAAGAACTGCACAATCTCCGGCATGGTCTCAAACGCACGCTGCCCCAACGAATTGGGGTTCACCGGAACTTTCCGCCAGCCCGCCAGCTTCAATTTGCTGCGGCCAATCGCCTCTTCCAATGCCGCTCGAGCATCCGCCACACGCGAGTGGGGAGCAAACAACATGCCAACGCCAAAATGTTCGCCAAGCGCAATGCCTTCTTCCGCCGCGCGCGCCCGGAAAAACTCCACCGGTAAACTCGTAAGCACACCGGCGCCGTCGCCGCTCGCACCATCCGCGTCCACACCTCCACGGTGCGACAGTCGTTCCAGCGCTTGCAGTGCATATTGTAGGATTTCGTTACTTGGAAGACCGCTTAGGCGCGCAATAAACCCTGTCCCGCACGCATCGTGGTCCGGGTGTCCCCAGTTCGGCTGGCGCCAAATCTTATCCCTCGCCGGGAGGCTACACATATAAGGTTAATAGACGCCGCGCCACCGAATGTACAATGCAGAATTTTTCTGGAATCTATCGGTTTTCTGCGGGAGCTGAACGCTTCAAATACCTCAAAACTTGGTGACTTCGCTGAAGTGAAAATCGCCCACTTTCATTGCCGGAACCACCATTTCGAACGCTTCCTCGCCGCTCGCCCGATGCGCCGGGCTTATGCTCTCCACACTTCGAAGCATTTCTAAAACCGATTGATTGAATCGAAAATTCCGGGCCGCCTTGGTCACTTTGCCCCTCTCCACCAGGAACAATCCATCCCTCGTCATCCCCGTCATGATCTTTTCGTAGGGGTCCACTTCGCGGATGTACCATAGCCGCGTGACCAGCAGACCGCGTTCCGTCGACGCGATCATCTCATCCAGCGACGTTTTCCCGCCGCCAATCACCAGGTTCATCGGCGCTTCGCCGTGCTCGTTAGGCAAGGGGAATCCGTGCCCGGTCGGCTTGCGTCCGGCTTCTTTTGCCGAGCGTCGGGAGTACACTAGGTTTCTCGGCACGCCTTTATCTACCAGCAAAACCTTTTGCCGCGGCACGCCTTCGCCGTCAAACGCCGGACCGACCTGCTCTGGATGATAAACATCGTCGGTAATTGAAATGTTCGCCCCGAAAAGCGGCTTGCCCATGCGGCCGGCCAGGCACGAGCGCTTGTCTTGCACCGCCGTCGCAGCGAAATCGTAAAAGAGAAATCCCACCAGATCCAACGTCGCTGCCGGCTCAAGAATTACGGTGTAGCGCCCCGGCGCGAGTTCCACAGGATTCTGCGCCATCTCCGCTTTGCGGCTGGCCGTCTGCGAAAGCGCCTTCGTATCAAATTGGCGAACATCGGCCGCATTGGACTTGGCCCAACTCGACGCCGATCCTTGCTGCATCGTTATCGAAAACTCCGCCTGCGTCTGACGATATGCGGCGATCAGTCCACGCGAGTTCCCCAAAATTGACTGGCTTTGCCCGCTCGCAAATATTCCCGCTGCCACTTGCCCTTTGCGGTCCGCCAAATCGCATGCAGCCTTTACCGCGCGTGCACGATCACCTGCGGAAAGTGTTGCGGTGGCCGGGATGAACCGATTCACGTTGCGATATTTTTGTTTACCCAGCAGCGGCAAAAGATGCGGATCTTTTGGCTGACTCGCCGCCAATGAAACCGAACTTTCCAGCGCCGCCTTCAGTGAATCTTCATCAATGCGATTCGTAGTTACTCGCGCGGTCCGCTCATCGACCACCGTGCGAATCGAAACATTCAATCCATGTTCCGCCACATGCTGGTGAATGGCGTTATTCGCAAAGCGCGTCAGCGCATCGATCCCTTCATCCACTTGAACTTCGGTTTCTTTTATTCCGGCCGCCTTACTCAATCGCAGGACGGTATCAACGATCGCGCGCAACTCCCGTTCCGGACGGAGTTGTGCCTTCACCTCAGCGGTGTTCTTCAAACTTTTTCCAGTTGTAGCTTTCGGGCTCATTCGTTCGAAAATGCCGTTCCAATGCGCACATTACGAAAACGTGCCGGAGACGCACCGTGGCCCGTCCCCATTGTCTGCATAGGCTGGCCCTTGCCGCAGTTTGGCGTGCCCCACAAAACCCACTGCTCCTCGTCGCACACCGCATCGCACGAATTCCAGAATTCCGTAGTAATCCCGCTATAACTGGGATTTTTCAGCATCCGCGATTTCTTCCCGCCTTTAATTTCCCAGGCAATCTCCGTGGAAAACTGAAACTGATAGCGCCGATCGTCGATAGACCAGGAACGATTGGTCTCCATCAAAATACCGTCATCGGTATCCGCAATCAGGTCTTCGAAGGTCCACGTGCCCGGCAGAATGCTTACGTTGGTCATGCGAATCATCGGCAGGCGATTCCATCCTTCCGTGCGCATCGTCCCGCCGGAACGCTGCAGCCCCACCAGGTGCGCGGTCTCCCGGTTCGAAAGATATCCGCGGAACTCGCCATCTTTAATCACATCGATGCGCTGCGCCGGAACACCCTCGTCGTCATACGCGAACGTGCCCAATCCAGGGCCGTGAATTTCACGCGCGTCCGCAACCACGTTCACATTGGACGCCGCATACTTTAAATTGTTCAGCTTGTCCAATGTCAGAAAGCTGGTGCCCGCGAAATTCGCTTCCTGCCCCAAGACGCGATCAAGCTCAATCGGATGCCCCACCGATTCGTGGATCTGCAGTCCCAGCTGGCTTCCGCCCAGGATCACCGTTCCCACTTTTTCTGGACATTGCGGCGCGGCATGCAGCGCCACCACTTCTTCCCCGATTCGCGGCGCGTTTTCCACCAAGTCCAGCGACTCGATCAGTTCATAGCCGCCCAAAATGTGTTGCCCGCCAAAACTATTCGGATACGAACGCTTTTGAATGCCGTCACCCTTAAAGGATGTCGCGACAATCCCGCAGCCCGACATCACTCGCCGCTGGTGAATCTTCGAACCCGCGCTTGACGCGAACCACGAATCAATCTTGCGAAACTGCATATCCGTTTCGCTCAGCGTCACGCCTTTTACTTTGCGCATCGCGGCGTCCGCAGCCAGCAGCAACTCCAGTTGCGTCTCCAGCGGAATTTCGAACGGATCCTTCTTGCACGGTCCTTGCCAGCTATCGACGTACACGCCTTCCGGCGCCAAATGCACATTTTCTTTCTTCGCCAATGCCGAAGCGCGCGCAATCGCCACTGCATGCGCGGCACACGCCGCCACTCCTGCGCGCGTCATCTTATCTGTAGACGCAAATCCCCACGCGCCATTGGCCACCACGCGAATGCCCAGCCCAATTGACTCACATTGGCCAAGCGTGCCAACTTGCCCATTCTTCGTTGTCAAATCGCGCTGCCGCATATGCATCACGCGCACGTCCGCATACGTCGCGCCGCGCAACCGTGCTACTTCCAGAGAATGTCCGCAGTAGTCCCACATAAGTTTTGGCCTGATAAGAAAAAAGGGCACGAAGCTCGTGCCCCCGAAGATTATCGCATCATTCCCGCGACAACGAGAAATCGCGGACTAGGTTCCTTCTTGCCACGACGCCAGATACTGCTCCTGCTCGGCGGTCAGCTTGTCCAAACGGTGGCCCATCGACTCCAGCTTCAACCGCGCAATTTCGCGGTCGATATCTTCGGGCACCACATACACCTGCTCCTTCAGATCCTTGTAGTTCTTCGCCAGGTATTCCGCAGACAACGCCTGATTCGCAAAGCTCATATCCATCACCGATGCCGGATGCCCTTCCGCGGTCGCCAGGTTCACCAGTCGGCCTTCGGCGATCAGATAGATCTTGCGGCCATCCTTCATCAGGAACTCGTCCACCAGCGGACGAACTTCCCGCTTGGCGGTCGACAGCGCTTCCAGCGAAGGAATTTCGATTTCCACGTTGAAGTGCCCAGAGTTGCACACAATCGCGCCACCCTTCATCACTTCAAAGTGCTCGCGGCGAATCACGTTCTTGTTCCCGGTCACCGTGATGAACACGTCGCCTTCTTTGGCGGCATCGATCATCGGCATCACCCGGAAGCCGTCCATCACTGCTTCGATGCCCTTGACCGGATCAATCTCCGTCACGATCACGTCGGCGCCCAAGCCCTTGGCGCGCATCGCCGCACCGCGTCCGCACCAGCCGTAGCCGGCGATAACTACTTTCAGTCCGGCCAGCAACACGTTCGTCGCACGAATCACGCCATCCAGCGTGGATTGTCCCGTGCCGTAGCGATTATCGAAAAAGTGTTTAGTCATCGCGTCATTCACCGCGATGATCGGATACTTCAGCGTTCCATCCTTAGCCATCGCGCGCAGGCGAATCACACCGGTAGTCGTTTCTTCAGTTCCGGCAAGCACACCCGGCACCAGGTCTTTGCGCTTGGTGAGCAGCATAGTCACCAAGTCGCAGCCATCATCCATCGTGAATTGCGGTTTGTGATCGAGCGCCGCGGTCAAGTGCTGATAATACGTGTCGTTGTCTTCGCCCTTGATCGCGTACGTCGGAATGTTGAAATCGCGATTCAGCGACGCGGCCACTTCATCCTGCGTCGAAAGTGGATTCGAGGCGCACAAAACGATATCCGCGCCGCCATCCCGCAATGCAATCATCAGGTTCGCGGTCTCGCTGGTCACGTGCAAGCACGCCGACACGCGGATGCCCTTCAGCGGCTGCTCTTTAATAAACCGCTTGCGAATGTGCTGCAGCACCGGCATCTGCTGCTGGGCCCATTCGATCTTGCGCTTGCCTGCTTCGGCTAGGCCGATATCTTTGACGTCGCCCTTCTTTAGTTCTACGGTCGCCATTCGTCTGCTCCTCGATCTAGAAATTTTGCTAGGGCGGAATTACTCGCCGGGTATATCTCACCGTTTGCGAAGGATTCGCGTGCCGCTGAGATGGAAATCTACAAACCAAAAAACCGTCGTTATATCTTTGTCTGATTGAACTGCTAACTAACGCAAACTCAGGCCGGCTTATCGCTGCGCTACCGCTTCCACCGCCGCGCCAAGTCCCGCCGCTTTCCGCAACGC
>JBAVNY010000419.1:0-4606 GCA_049691535.1 Candidatus Acidiferrum sp. | reverse complement strand
GCTGGTTCGGCCAACTGATTCAGCGCTCCAACGACGGCGGAAAAACATGGGAACCGGTCGGAAATAAATTTGCCTACGAAGGCACGCCGGGCACGCATAAATGGTACGACGGTACACAGCATCCGTGGGAATTCAAGCGCGTCTGGCATCTCGAACCATCGCACACCGATCCCGACACGGTGTACGCCGGAGTGGAAGACGCCGCGTTTTTCCGCAGCACCGATGGCGGCCAGAACTGGAGCGAATTGCCGGGGCTACGCAATGTGAAAAGCGATTTGTGGCAACCCGGCGCGGGCGGCATGTGTTTGCACACCATTATTCTCGATCCCAAAAATCCTCAGCGCATTTACATCGCGATTTCTGCCGCCGGCGCATTCCGCAGCGACGACGGTGGCACTTCCTGGGTTCCGATCAATCAGGGCCTTAAGTCTCCCTACGAACTTCCTGATCCTACCGCCACGGTGGGTCACTGCGTTCACCACATTGCCATGCATCCTTCGCGTCCCGATGTTCTCTTCATGCAAAAACATTGGGACGTAATGCGCAGCGATAATTCCGGCGACATGTGGAACGAAGTCAGTGGCAATCTTCCCACCGACTTTGGGTTTCCTATTGACGTGCACGCGCACGAACCGGAAACGATTTACGTTGTCCCCATCACCAGCGACTCACTGCATTTTCCTCCTGACGGAAAATTGCGCGTATATCGCAGCCGTTCCGGCGGCAACGAGTGGGAAGCGCTCACCGACGGATTGCCGCAAAGCGATTGCTACGTCAACGTGCTGCGCGACGCCATGTCTGTCGATTCGCTCGACAAGTGCGGCATCTACTTTGGCACCACCGGCGGCCAGGTTTACGGCTCGTCGAATGCCGGGGACACCTGGACGCCGATTGTGCGCGACTTGCCCGCGGTGCTTTCCGTAGAGGCGCAGACTCTGGGATGATTTGCCTCACGCCACCACGCGCATGCTTAAAATCGCGCGCTAGAATTCGTGCGGAGGCCGCATCATGATTCGCGTCATACTTCCCGCTCATCTGCGCAATCTCGCAAAAGTTACCGGCGAAGTGAGCCTCGACATCGATGGCGCGCCCACGGTGCTTTCCGTGCTCGACGCCTTGGAAGCGCGCTACCCGATGCTGCGCGGTACCATTCGCGATCAGATTACGCTGCAACGTCGCCCGTTCGTGCGTTTCTTCGCCTGCCAGGAAGATCTTTCGCTCGATCCTCCGGACACTCCGTTGTCTCCATCGATCCGCAATGGCGAAGAGCCGTTCCTGATTGTGGGCGCCATGGCCGGCGGATAGCCTGCATAGCCGACAGCTGTCAGCTAAACCCGATTTCGAGTAGCACGTACAAGTAGCTTTCCAAACTTGACTTAAGAAAAAAGGAGCAAGCATGCAAATCAATCCGTATCTCACTTTTGACGGCAACTGCGAGGAAGCTTTTAAATTCTACGAGCAGGCCCTGCACGGCAAAATTGAAGCGATGATGACCCACGCCGACGCGCCGCCCGACCAGCAAGGCACGCCCCAATGGCGCAACAAGATCATGCATGCCCGTATGGTCGTTAACGGCCAGGTGATCATGGGCTCCGACGCGCCACCGCAACACTTTGCGCGGCCGCAGGGCTTCATGATTTCTCTGAGCGTGAAAGACACCGCGGAGGCCGATCGCCTTTTCAATGCGCTGTCGCAAAATGGTCAGGTGCAAATGCCCATCCAGAAAACCTTTTGGTCGCCGCGCTTCGGGATGTGCACCGACCGCTTCGGTATTCCGTGGATAGTCAACTGCGAGGGAGCAGCAGCCTCCGCGTAACAGAGGTTGCTCTCTTCGTTCGTAATGACGGGTCGGGTTATTTGATACTGCGCGCATGAATGGTTGACGTTGCCGTTGGCTGTTGGCTCTCGACTGGAGGCTTTTAGCTGTTAGCTGTTAGCTGGCGGCTTTCCTCGCTTCTCTCTAGATTTGCGCGGTCCCATTTGCCAGCGTTGGCGCCTGCTTCATAAGTGGATTGGCAAAAATCCATTAAGACTTTTGCTGGCGAGTCGGCGTTGCGGACGTCGTTGTACATCAGGAAGAATTCGCCTTTTTCTTTGCTGTAGAACGCTTTGTCGGGTTGGACGCCCGCGAAGTTGAAGCCTGATGGCTCGGGGGCGGCGTAGGCGTAGAAGGCGGCGTCTTTCACGATCTCGCCATCGCCGGGCCAGAATCCTACGCTGATCACTTCGTGCGAATACGCTTCTTTGGTGATTGGGTCGGCGTTGGGACGTTCTGGCGCGCGGCGTCCGGAAAAGCGGGTGACCGCCAAATCGAAACTGCCCCAGTAGAAGTTTACCGGGCTGCATTTGCCAATAAACTTGGCGCGAAATTCCCAAAACACTTTGCTGACGCTGACCAGAACTTCCCAGTGCCGCCGCGCGAATTCGGGGTCGTAGGCTTTGTGGCTTTCGTCGACGGTGAAGCGCACCGGACGTGGCACTTCGACCGGCATGGTCCAGACTTTTACGTCGATGCCCAGGGAGTGCAGCGCTTCCATCGTTTCGGTGTAAAACTGCGCGACGGTTTGCGGACGGAGGCGAAATCCGCGAGTCTCTCCGATGCTGGTGGTGATCTCCAGGCGGTGCGAGAGGAAATCAAACTGAATCTCGAATACGCCGTTTGGGTAGGGGATCGCCGAGGTGGTCAGTCCACGGGCGTTGACGTAGAGCGCAGAGCCCCAGAAATGGTTGATGCGCGGGGCGAACTTCAGCCGGACCTTGCCTACGATTTGCGTCCACATATGCAGGGTGGCGTAGGTGTCTTTCCAGTCGGCAAGCGGCAAAGCGGGCCAAGCCTCAATCGGTGTCATAAGGATCCCCTTTCGCGCGGAAGTATAGCCTTGGATGCGCGGAGGGTGGGAGCGGGAAGAATACCTGAGAGCAGGTGGTACAGGTTCGGGCGGCGCGGCGACTTCCCGTTTTGTATTGCGGGTAGATCGCGAGTTGCCGAGGAGTGAAAAGAAAGAAAGGGTATGCCACCCGGGGTGTTTTTTGGTAAAGAGGCGCAAGGTGAGGAGATGCAGGGAGATAGAGGAAAATGGATTTGGTACAAAAGTGGTACGGAATCGGTACGGGATGGGGACAACCGAAGGCAAAGTCGTCGATGGAAGCAGGCGCGGAGGATTTCTGGGGCCTGATATATCGTGCCCCTACGGGGAGTTCAAGTAGAGGTTGAAGTGGGTTCCGATTTGGGACGGGAGAGGAGGGGCGGCGGGGTGGTTGTTCGAAACTTTTTGCAGCGTACATGTACAAGGGTATAACGATTCGCTTTATTTGTCAATTGGTAATCACCGAAGCAGGCAAATTCGCGGGATTCTGACGGACGGTGAGAGCTGCTGGAGAAGCGACCTTCAGCGTCCTTGAAGGTTGGACCGGCTAGAGGTGGACGATGTCGACCGAGCCCCAGCGCTTTTGCAGGTACTCGGCGACCAGGCGGCGGTGGCAGTGTTCGGGAGTGTCTTCGCTGCAGAGCAGGCAGGAATCGGCGAGCAATTCCCTTCTCAGGGCGGAGTCGATTTTGCGTTTGCGGAGCAGGGCGGAAAATTCCTGTTCGTACTTGGTCCAGTCGCCTTTTTTCTTTTTGTAGGTGTCGAGCATTTCCTGGGTGGGGGCGAGCAGCGGGACGTGCTCGTAGTCCATGGCGCAAATTTCCCGCAGAAAATATTTCAGATCTTCTTTCTTGGCGAAGCCGGCCAGTTGCGACACGTTGTTGAGGCGCACGTCGATGACGCGCTTCGCGCCGGAGTTGCGCAGCAGCCCAAAGAATTCCGCCGCGGTCTTTTTGGTGAAGCCGATGGTCCAGATGTTCATCGTGGCCTTCTTTTCGAAACGTGTCGCACCTACGGCGCTCGCAATCAATTCTATTAGTTTCCCAGCGCTTACGCGCTGGGGTAACTTATGTCGCGCCTCCGGCGCTGGGTGGTCGGCCATGATCGGTCCGATTCGATTCGTGAAATTCTCGCTGCGCTGCTGCGTGTCGGTTAGTCGTCGCTGCTTTGGCTTTGGCGGTAGAGGGCGACGGCAGCGTGGAAGACGGAGAGGATGATTAAGAGGATGAGGAAGGGGCGAATGGCTACGGAGAGCTGGATGTTGGAGGCGAGGCGGGGGAAGAAGGTCACGAGCACAACGGCTTCGAGAACGAAGACCCACGCGGCCACTAACAATCTGCGAAAAAGAATGCTCACGGTGCAACCTCTTTCTACATCAGTTGAAACATTTGCGATTCAGTTGAAACACTTGCAAAATTTCGCGTGCCAGTGGCGACATCTGAACGAAACGCGACCGAATCTATCTCGTGCGATGGAACTACCCGTCTACGCACGAACGGAATGAAGAGAGAATAGCGCGATGCGGGCGGAGTGTCGTTCGACCTGAAGTACAAGCGGTGTCCAGAACGATATCCTGTCCGGGGGCTGGACTTGGTCCTGTCCTTCCCTTCCTTTTACGTACGGCTTTTAGATTTGAAACCGATTGGCGGGCTGGCTGTGCAGCGCGTTACTACCCACTCGCCACGTGGTGCGCTTTCGTCTATCCTCGAAATAGAGACTGTGATGAAGCGCATCTACAT
>JBAVNY010000418.1:0-12090 GCA_049691535.1 Candidatus Acidiferrum sp. | reverse complement strand
AGTGTGGGCAGACTGATTTTGCAAACCGACTCCCGCATATCGGCATCGCGGACGGCCGCGCAATTGGCGATATATCCTTCCGGGTCCGTTGCTTCGAACATTTCTTGAACCTCTGCGACTTCTGACTCGTGCGATGAGCGAAAATCGAAGGTAAACCAGCGTTCCATCAGCAAATGCGATACCGACCTCATACCGCCTTTTCGCACCGCATCGATACGCGCGTTCCACGAATCCAGCGTTCCCAGTTTCGTGCCCGTGTTGCAAAGTACCAGTTTGTGAAAACGCTTCGGATGATTTGCGCCGAGATACATTCCAGTCGCGCCTCCCATCGAGAGCCCACAGAACAGCACCCGGTCGAGTTGCAGGAAATTCAGAAGATGAACGACGTCGTTGCCTAATTGCTCGATCGTATAAGGTCCGGGCGGTACCGCAGACGCACCATGTCCACGCGTGTCATAACACAGCAAGCGAAAGTGTTTGCTGAAGCATTCGAACTGCGGTTCCCACATGCGATAGTTCGTTCCCAGCGAATTAGACAGCAGCAGAACGGGAGCGGCTTCTTTTCCAATCAACTCGTAATGGATTCCGACTCCTCCAAGGTTTACAAGCGGCATAGTGTTCCTTCTCAGCGCGCAGCCGAGCTGTTAACTTCATTCAAGACATTGGCCACAAATTCCTTGGCGCTTCCCAGGTAATTGTCCGGAGCAAATAAACTCGCCAAATCAGCAGGTGTCAAGTAACCGCGTATTCCCGGCTCATCCAATAAAACGTCCTTCAGATGACGATGTTTGGCGAGAGATTTCTTTGCGGCCGCTTCTACCAGCAGGTGCGCCGGCATTTTGCCCATGCGGTCCGCGAGTGCCATGCTTACCGCCTCGGCAAAGATTAAACCATTGGTGATCTCAAGGTTTCGTCGCATCTGGTCCACATCGACTACCAAGCCAGGAACCATGTTTGCCAAATGATGCAAAGAACCACCCGTCAATTTTATGATTTCAGGTAACGTCTCCCATTCCGCGTGCCACCCGCCAAGTCCTCGCTGCTGCTCCTGCGGCAGCGACGACAGCAGTGTACCTGCTAAGCCTGGTACGCGTTGTGCTGCAGACAGAACCACCGCACAGGTGATTGGGTTGCGCTTGTGCGGCAAGGTCGAAGAACCTCCGCGCCCTTCCTCCGCCGGTTCGGACAATTCTGCAATTTCCGTTTGTGCATGCAAGGAAATATCGCGCGCGATCTTGCCCAGCGTCCCTGCTAAAAGAGCACAGAAACACCCCACTTCCGCTACCCGATCGCGATGCGTGTGCCATGACAAAGAAGGAAGACTGAGTCCCAGTTCTTTGGCGAGCGCCTTGCCCACTTCGGGGCCCCGTTGCCCGAGCGCCGCAAGCGTGCCCACTGCACCGCCAAATTGCAGTGCAAGAACCCGTGGACGAATGTCGCCCAGTCGTTGGCGATGACGCAAAAGCGCATCGAGCCACCCAGCAACGATGAATCCGAATGTTGTGGGAAGTGCCTGCTGCATCCACGTGCGCGCCGCAATCGGAGTTGATTGATGCCGCTCGGCGAGAGATGCGAGAGTCGCAATCAAGCCATCAAGGTCGCGGATGATGAATTCGAAGGCTTCGCGAATCTGCAGCACCACTGCCGTATCGATTACATCCTGGCTGGTTGCGCCCCAGTGAACAAATCTCGCGGCGTCTTTGTTCTCGCTCGCTACGCTCTCCGTTAGCTTCTTGATAAGCGGTATCGCAATATTGCCCGCATTGGCAGCGTGCTGCGCAAGTTCCGCGGAGTCGAAATCATCTACGCGGCACCGTGAGCTTATGATATTTGCGCTGCCCGCAGGAATGACGCCGACGGCTGCTTCCGCGCGAGCTAACGCACCTTCGAAATCGAGCATTCTCTGCAGGGTCGAACGATCGGAAAACACGGCGTCAAGCCCAGCGTAGCGAAATAGAGGGTCGTAGAGACTCATCGGGTTGGTGTTCCTTGCGGTGCTGCTGCAGCATTCAGAAAATACAGTGTCTAGCGACACCTTGCAATTGATTGTTGATCTTTGATTGTTGATCTTAGCCCGTTGGCTGCGACTCCAGCATTGCGACTTGCCGCTGGGAAGGGTGGGAGAGTCGCGTCACAGTTGACGTAATCGGAACCGGTCTTGAGGTTAGGCGCGCTCGAGCAGTAGCGCAATCCCTTGTCCCACGCCGATGCACATGGTGCAGAGCGCGTATCGCCCTTTCGTGCGTTGTAGTTGATAAGTCGCCGTGGTCACCAGGCGCGCACCGCTGGCACCCAAAGGATGTCCAATCGCGATCGCACCGCCATTGGCATTAACATTTGGTGCGTCGTCCTTTATGCCGAGTTCCCGCAATACTGCCAGGCTTTGCGATGCGAATGCTTCATTTAACTCGATGACGTCCATCTCGGAAACCTTGCGATTTGCCTTGGCAAGAAGCTTGCGCGTGGCGGGAACTGGCCCCATCCCCATGATCCGTGGTGCAACACCGGCGACAGCGGAAGCCACTACACGAGCTTTTGGTGAAAGCTGATACCGTTTGACTGCTTCGTCAGAAGCCAGCAACAACGCACAGGCACCGTCGTTTACGCCAGACGCATTTCCCGCGGTGACCGTTCCGTCCGGCTTTACCACGCCCTTGAGTTTGGCAAGCGCTTCCAGCGTCGTCTCCGGCCGCGGATGTTCATCCACTTTCACCTGAATTGGATCGCCTTTTCTTTGTGGGATGGCAACAGGCACGATTTGTTCAGCAAGGTGGCCGGCGCTTACAGCCGCAGCGGTGCGTTGCTGACTGCGAAACGCGAACGCGTCCTGATCCGCACGTGAAATGTGATATTCCTCGGCCACGATCTCGCCGGTTTCCGGCATCGAATCCGTTCCGTATTTTTCCTTCATCGCCGGATTAATGAATCGCCAGCCGATCGTTGTATCTTCCAGTTTCATGCCGCGCGAAAATGCAGCATCAGCTTTTCCCAAGACGAATGGAGCCCGCGACATGCTTTCCACGCCACCGGCGATTAGCAGATCCACTTCGCCGCTCTTGATCGCACGAGCGGCTATCGAGAGCGCATCCATGCTCGAACCGCACAGGCGGTTTACGGTAGTGCCCGGAACCTCTTTTGCGAGCCCAGCTAAAAGAAGCGCCATGCGACCTACATTTCGGTTGTCTTCGCCGGCTTGATTCGCGCAGCCATAAATAACATCATCAAGCGCATTCCAATCCACCGTCGGATTGCGTTCAATCAGCGCGCGGATCGGAACGGCGGCCAGATCATCGGTGCGAACGCCAGCAAGGGCGCCACCGTAGCGGCCTATGGGCGTGCGAATCGCATCACAGATAAAGGCGTTGATCATGATTGGGAATTTGGCCTCACGAATAGTCTACCGTAAAGACGCGGCAGAAACCCAAATGGCATGCGAGAGGCACTCTGAGATAGACTCTGCGGAGCCACTTTGGCAAACAGGTTTCGACCATCGATCATGCTCATCCACAAAAAAGAGATCCAAATTGAATGGGGAGACTGCGATCCATTTGGCATCGTCTTCTATCCTCGATACTTCGAATATTTCGATGCCTGCACAAACGCTCTGTTTCACCACGCACTGGGCTATCCCAAGGTGGAGATGCTCCGGCGCTTTCAAATCGCAGGAATTCCCATGGTGCAAACCAGTGCCAACTTTTTTGTGCCTTCCAGTTTCGGCGATATCGTGACGGTAGAGTCCAGCGTGGTCCGCTGGGGTACTTCCAGTTTCTCTGTGGAGCACAAGTTGTTCCGTGGCGAGACGTTGGCCGTGGAGGGATTCGAGAAGCGCGTCTGGACAGTGCGACCAGCTGGTGAGCCGACCAAAGCCAAGAGTCAGCCAATTCCCAAAGAAGTGATGGAGAAGTTTGCGTAGGGTTTCTCGCACGAGCAAACAATGGGTACGATTCGCACACAAGTTGGAATTATTGGCGCTGGTCCCGCCGGTCTGATGCTGGCTCATCTGTTGCACTTGCAAGGAATTGAGTCGGTGGTGCTCGAGAGTCACACCCGCGACCATGTCGAGAATCGCGTGCGCGCGGGTGTCTTGGAACAAGGCACCGTCGACATGTTGCGCCAGTCCGACGTAGGCGCAAGAATGCAGCGCGAAGGACTGCAACATCATGGCATCGAGTTACGCTTCGATGGCCAAGGACACCGCATCAACTTTCAAGAGCTGGTTGGGAAGAGCATTACGGTCTACGCACAACAGGAGGTCGTAAAGGACTTGATTGCCGTCCGCCTGGGTTATGGCGCACCCATCTTTTTCGAAGCGGAGGCGATGTGTTTGCAGGATATCGATGCGCAACCGCAAATTTGTTATCTGAAAGATGACGGCGAAAATGTAATTGCCTGCGATTTCATTGCCGGTTGCGACGGATTCCACGGAATTTGCCGGCCTGCCGTGCCTTCGGGCAAATTGCGTTTTCACGAGAAGCATTATCCCTTTGCATGGCTGGGCATTCTGGCGCGCGTTCCCCCGGCTTCCGACGAGCTTATCTATACCTACCACGAGCGTGGATTTGCCCTGATGAGCATGCGCTCCCCCGAGATCTCGCGCCTCTACTTGCAATGCGATCCGGATGAGGACTTGATGAACTGGTCCGACGACCGGATCTGGCAAGAGCTTCGCGCCCGAATGGCTACACGGGACGGATTCAACTTAAACGACGGCCCCATCTCCGCAAAGGGCATCACGCCGATGAGAAGTTTTGTCGCCGAGCCCATGCAATTCGGAAAGCTCTTTCTGCTGGGCGACGCGGCTCACATCGTTCCCCCTACGGGAGCGAAAGGCCTGAATCTGGCAATCGCGGATGTCCGCGTCCTTACTCGTGGTCTCGTTGATTTTTACAAGCATCATGACCGAGATGGATTGACGCACTATACAGAACGTTGTTTGACTCGTGTCTGGCGCGGACAGCGCTTTTCCTGGTGGATGACTTCCATGCTGCATCGATTTCCCGATGAAGATGGATTCTCGCATCGGATTCATCTCGCGGAGTTGGATTATCTGACCAGTTCGCGTGCTGCATCTATGGCCCTCGCCGAGAACTACGTTGGTCTCCCGTTTGCCACCCCCGGACTGTTCTAGCCATCGGATCCCAAACCATCTGGCCTTCGTGTCTACTAAGTTCATAGCAACACCACAAAACAAACAATTAGAAAACGTTTCGAAATGAAACCAAGGGCCGACTTGGGAGAGCTTTACCGGCCCGACAGTTGCTCAGTAATTCCAGGTGCTTTGCCAATACGCCGTCTCTTTCATTCAGCTGTCGCGTCGAAGCACACGAACGAAGGCTCTGCACAGTAAATGTTGAGGCGATCTCGAACGTCGTCGACGTCTACATCAACTATCTGCGTCGCAAGCTCGACACTGGTTCAGACCGCCCCTTGATCCGCACCATTCGCGGCGTCGGTTATCAGATCGGCCGCGATAATCAACTCGGATAGCTCCAGAATTCCACCATCAAATAGAAAAGGCGCCCAAGCCATCTTGGACGCCTCTCCTGCAGAAGGGAACTGTTTCGCTTAGCGCATGCCCGAACCGCTGGCCGCATTCGCGGACCGCGCATTCGGATCCAGGCTGAGCATTCCTTCGGTTGCCGATACCGCCACCAGCGATCCGTCGCGACGGGTACGAATCACCGGGAAATAGCCTTGTGCCAGTGGATCATCCATGTGCTGCCACGTCTTGCCGCCGTCAAACGACGCCAGCAATCCATGCTTTTGCAGCGCCACAACCAGCGCGTTTCCGTTTCCAGCGACTGCCTGGAAAGAAAGGTCACGCACTTCGCTGCGGTTCCATGTCCGTCCCGCATCGCGCGAGCCATACAGGCCCATATTCGTGGTGATGAAGAGTGTGGTGTCGTCCACGCGGTGCAGTTTCAAATTGCCAGCCGTCGCGAACGAAAGTTCCTTGGCATCCCAAGTTTCGCCACGATCGCTCGAGTACATCAAGTTCCGCTCCGCAAGTGCCCAGATCTGGTTGCCGTCTGCGGAAACTTCCACAGACTGCGAGGGCTTGCGCACCAGCGGATCCTTGCTGGCAGACTTCCACGTCGCGCCGTGATCTTTCGAACTCAGCACGCCGCCGGCAGTCGCCGCATACCACGCATCGTCCGCGAACGTCATATCGTTCACCAGGAACGCTGCAAGTTGTGGCGCTGCTTGCTTCGTGACCGGACGCTTTGCCGGCGCTGCGCCCTTCTTGCTCTTCGTTGACGTAGTAGATGCTGACGCCGTGACTGGATCAGGAACAAACAATCCGGCATGCACCCACTTGCGCGTCGTATCGTCATACTTCATCCAGCCACCCTTGGTTAGCGATGCCCACCATCCGGTCGGCGACGCATACACGTGCCGCATTTCGGTGCGTTTCAGTCCAGGTCCAAGCGTGGTCCAGGAAGTTCCGCCATCGCGCGTGGCCATAAATGCGTCGTTATCAAACGTCAAAACGACCAGCGCGCGTTCTGGATGTTCGCGATCCATGGCCACATCAGCCAGATGCTGATGCTGGAAGCCGTTGTTTGCGGATGTAAACGTTGACCCGCCATCGGTACTGATCTGCACGCCTTCGCGTTCCGTGCCGATGATCAACTTCTGCGGATTCTTCGGATCGATCACCAGCGCGTTAATAATCCAGTCGCCCGGCGTCACCCGCTTAAAGTCTTTGTCGTTTGTTGTCTTCCACAAACCGCTGGTCGTGCCTGCATACAAAGTGGTCGGGTTCGAGGGATCCATGCGGATCAATTGGGTGCGGCGAAACACATTGGGAATTCCTTGATACTTGATCCACTGCTGTCCGCCATTCACGCTGTGATAAATGCCCGAGCACGCCGTAGCATGCACATTATCTGAATTCGCTGGATCGACGATGATGCTCATCACATCCGAGTCATCGATCATGCCCTTCACCACCGGGAACCAATCCTTGCCGCCGTTCGAAGTCTTCCACGGCAAGTGATACGTTCCCGCGTAAATCGTGTTGTTATCCTTGGGGTCAAACGCCACCGAGTCAAAGCGGCTCAGGTCCGAATTGTTTTCTGGAGTGATGCGCGTCCAGCTCGCACCTTCATCCGTCGAGCGATACACGCCGCTCAACGCACCAGCGAGCAGCAATTTGGGATCGGTCGGTGATTGCGCCAGTGCGCGCACCGTTTCGTGTGCCAAGCCAATAATGTTCCACGTGCGGCCTGCGTCATCGCTGCGATATACGCCACCGCCACCCGAGTACAGCGTCCAGGTGCTGGCATACAAACGCTTCGCGTCGCGTGGGTCCACGATGATGTGCGTTACCACGTCATCTTGTCCCGTTCCGATGCGGCTCACCAACTGCCAGTGCCCGCCTTCATCGCTCGACGCGAATACGTGCCCGTCGGCCGTGCCCAGATACATTTGGTTGATGTTGTTTGGATCGGCAGCGAGCGAAATCACTGTGCCGCCCGGAGGTCCCACCTGTTTCCATGTCTGCGCGTGGGCAGAGACTACACAGGTAGCTGCGAGAGCCGTTAAAACAACTAGAAATTTCTTCATCGTCATCATTCTCCCAAAGCGCAGGTGCGCCCACAAGTCGCAAGTAGTCCCAGTTAGTCTAGGGAAAGTCTGCAGAATCCGGTCCTGTTCCAAAGGACAGATTGCGGACAAGTTACCGTTAGTCCTAGTACTGCCTCTTCGGCGCTCATCCCAATGCAACTTCCTTTCCACTTCCGGGTTCTATCTGTTGGTAAGCGGTTTGCACTTTGCCAAGACACCGCCTACCATGCCCGTATCCCGTTCGCGGGCTTGCTTAGGGGAATCCTTATGAAGCCTCAATTTAACTCGATAGGCCTTACCGCTTTATTGCTGTTCGTGACGGGAACTCTTCTCCTAGCCTCGCCGGCCGTTCGCGCACAAGCCCAAGACAACATCGCCAATATCAACACCAATCGCGGCTCTCAAGTTCCCGAGAGCGTGGCCAACATGCAAGCGCCAGACACCATCGGCAACGGCCCGCAGGATGACTCCGGAAATCTTCTCGATCCCGACGACAGCCGCAACCCTCCTTCTCGCGTTGCGCGCCTCAGTTTCCTGGAGGGTTCGGTCTCTCTGCAGCCCGGCGGCGCCGGTGATTGGGGCAACGCCGCAAAGAATCGTCCGATGACCATCGGCGACAAACTCTGGACCGATCGTGATTCTCGCGCTGAATTGCAAGCGGGTCAGGTTGCAATTCACCTTGGCGACATGACTGCTCTCTCGTTTCTTAACCTCGATCAAAATATCACCCAGATGCGCCTCGCCGAAGGCAAGCTTAACTTCCGCGTCCGCGAAATTCGCCAGGGCGAAAATTTTGAAGTCGACACACCTAATCTTGCTTTCACCGTTCGCGAAGCAGGCGCCTTCCGCATCGATGTAAATGAAAATGGAGATTTCTCCAGCGTTACCGTGATCCGTGGACAGGGTGAAGTTTCCGCGGGCGGACAAATGTATACGCTCCATTCCGGCGAACGCGCCGACATCACCGGCACGGATGGTAATGTTCAATACGCTGCAGGCACCGCCACCGAGCCCGACGCACTAGATCGTTGGGCGCAAGAACGCGATGTGAAGGAAGATCACTCTGCTTCCGCGCAGCACGTTTCTCGCGACGTGGTCGGCTATAGCGATCTCGACGATAACGGCACCTGGAAAGAAGAACCCGACTATGGTTCTGTCTGGGTTCCTAACAATGTTTCTCCGGGATGGGCTCCTTACAGCAACGGCTACTGGAATTACGTTGGACCTTGGGGCTGGACCTACGTCGACTACGCTCCTTGGGGCTTTGCTCCTTTCCACTACGGTCGCTGGAATTACTTCGGCGGGTATTGGGGGTGGTGCCCCGGCCCGATCGGTGGCGCCTTTTACGGGCCAGCGTTTGTTGGCTTCCTCGGCGGCGGTTTCGGTTTTGGCCTCGGCTTTGGAGTTGGCCTCGGTATCGGCTGGTTCCCGCTAGGCTGGGGCGAGCCGTTCCATCCCTGGTACCACTGCGGCCCGGGCTACTTCCACAACGTTAACGTGTACAACTCGCATTTCAATAACGTGAACCGCGTGAACGCAAACAATTTCCATAACTTCAATAATTATCGCTATGCTCACAATCCTGCGGCGGTGAGCGCCATGTCCCGCAGCGGTTTCAGCAGCGGCCAGGCGGTCAATCGCGGCGCCACGCATCTCACGGCTGCGTCGTTGCGTGGAGCGCAAGTCAGCCACGGTGGAATCGGCGCAACGCCCACTCACGCCAGCTATCTCGGCGCCGCCAATTCCAGCGGCCACGTTTCCACTCCGTCGTCCAACGTGCAGAGCCGCTTGAATACGCAAGGCCGTACTAATACGTCTGCCATGGCCTCGGGTCACGGCAATGCTGCTATAAATTCGTCGCGCCCTGCTGGCTCGCAGCAAGGCATGAATGCGAATCGCCAATCGCAACTTTCTGCGAACCGTCCGCCTTCCGCTTCGATGGGTGCACGTCAGGGTGGCTCGGCAACCGCGAATACCAACGGTAACCGCTCTTGGAGTGCACAAGGTAATACCACCACTTCGGGTCGCGCGCCGCAGGGCTTTGGCTCCTCGAATACCAACCGGCCCGCAACCACTGCTAGCAATTCTCCAAACTCGGCCAATCGCCCGCCGGGGGCTGGCACCGGCAACAATCGCTCGGCAAGTTCCTATAACGGCGGCTCTGCTCACTACACTGCGAATCGCCCGCCGAGTTCCATGGGCGGCGGTAATCGTTCCTATACGCCTCCTTCTTCCGGCAATCGTGGCTATTCTTCGTCTCCACGTTCTTACTCTTCGCCTTCATATGGCGGCAACCGCGGCTATTCTGCTCCTCGTAGCTATTCGTCTGCACCGCGCGGATACTCCGCTCCTAGCTACGGTGGCGGCGGTTCGCGCGGCTACAGTGGAGGAGGTTCTTCCCACAGCAGCGGCGGAGGTGGTTCGCACGGAGGAGGTGGTGGGGGCTCTCACGGCGGCGGTGGCGGCCACGGTGGTGGCGGCGGACACCACTAAGATCTATCAATCTTCGCATTCTTCAGGCCCGTCTCACTGAGGCGGGCCTTTTCTTTTCCGTGGCATCCAATTCAAAAGAACTGCCGTGTATTTTTCGCGCCCCCTGCACCTTCGGCCACAACTCTTTTGTCTCCGCTGTGTTACACATAGTGACGTGGAGGATTCAGTTTTCATTCCCAGTTGCGCCTAACAATCCCTCCGCACCGGTGTGAGGAGAGCAGCCCAGCTCCGTCTCTAAACCATTCCTCACCCAGCTATTTTTGAAACGAAGTTTCGACGACGAGTGCGTCAGGAGAGATCAGATCCATGAGAACACGAGCACTTCACTGGGTGACTTTGCCGGCTCTTCTAATTGCCGCCCTGCTGTCAGCTCCACGGCCCGCCGCGGCCGACGATGACGACCCGCCGGGCCGCGTGGCTCGCCTCAGTTTCATTAAAGGTCAGGTTTCCTTTAACCCTGCAGGAACCGGCGATTGGGTAAGTGCCGTCGTCAATCGCCCCATGACCACCGGAGATAAACTCTGGACCGATCAAGATGGCCGCGCGGAACTCCACGTGGGCTCCGCCGCTGTTCGTCTTGGCGCCACGACTGGCTTTTCTATTCTGAACCTCACCGACCACATGATGCAGCTCCGCCTCACCGAAGGCACCGCCAACATCCGCGTGCGCCGTTTGGGTGGAGACGAAGCGATTGAAGTCGATACTCCCAACTTGGCATTTTCCATTCTTCGTCCCGGCCTCTATCGCATCAACGTCAACGAAGAAGGCGACACCACCATGGTTACCGTTCGCGATGGTGAAGGGGAAGCCACCGGTGGCGGCGCGGCATTCACCGTGCATCCAGGCGAACAAGGCATCTTCACCGGCACCGACTCGCTGAATTCCAACATTCAAACTATGCCCGATGATGACGATTTCGATCGCTGGTCCGATCAGCGCGATCTTCGCGAAGATCATGCCGTTGCACGCCGCTACGTTTCCGAAGATGTGATCGGCTACGAAGATCTGGACGACAACGGAGGCTGGCGCCCCGTTCCCGAATACGGCACGGTCTGGTTCCCTCACGTTTCCATTGTTGGCTGGGCTCCGTATCGCTACGGACACTGGGCCTACATCGCGCCGTGGGGATGGACTTGGGTTGATGACGCGCCTTGGGGCTTTGCTCCCTTCCACTATGGCCGCTGGGTTGTTGCCGGTGGCGCGTGGGGCTGGGTGCCTTGCCCGCCCCCCGTTGTCGCCGTCGCTTATGTGCGTCCCGTCTATGCGCCCGCGCTCGTCGCCTGGGTTGGCGGACCGCACTTCGCTGTCGGCGTTGGTTTCGGTGGCGGATTCGCCGCTGGCGTTAACGTTGGTTGGTTCCCGCTGGGTCCGCGCGAAGTTTATGTGCCTTCGTATCCAGTCAGCCGCACCTACGTCAACAACGTCAACATTTCGAACACCACCGTCAATCAAACCGTGGTCAACAATTATTACAACACCACCGTCGTCAACAAAAACGTCACCGTGAATAACGTCAAGTACGTGAACCAGGGCGTGCCCGGTGCTGTTACGGCGACCTCCGGACAGAATTTTTCTTCTGCTCAGCCCGTCGCGCGCAATATGGTCGCGGTAAATCAGCGGGAAGTTGCCTCCGCACCGGTCGGCGTCGCTGCACCTGCTGTCGCACCTCCCAAGCAAGCGGTACTCGGCAGCGGGGCTGCCACCAACGTGCGCCCGCCTGCTTCCTTTGCGACGCGCGCTGTCGTTGCCAAAGCCACGCCGCCGCCACCGCCTCCGTCTTTCGCCAAGCAGCAAGCCGCGATTCAGGCCAATCAAGGCCGGCCCATCTCCATGACGCAAGCTCATCAGCTGGAACCCGAGACGGCCCGTGCCAACATCGCGCCGGTTCGCGTTGCGCCTCCTGCTACGCACGCTATGGCTAACGGGAATAATAATCGCAACTTCCCTCAAGCCACCAACACCCAGGTTCAACCCAACAACAATCGCCCCAACAATACCGGCGCGAATACCAACGCTGCGGTTCCCAAT
>JBAVNY010000417.1:0-14146 GCA_049691535.1 Candidatus Acidiferrum sp. | reverse complement strand
ACGCAGATCTGTCCCGGTAACACCGCTGCGGGGCTTACCAAGTCTTGGACCGCTCCTCCGGGCGCGTATGCCGTTGGCCCCACGCAGATCGCGCAAATGGATCAGAATTGCATCGCTAGGGGAACTTGTCCCAATGGAAATGGCGTCAACAAATTTGTCGCCAATGCCCAAGGAACCGGTGTCCTTCAGCAGTATCCGACGGCGAACTCCTCCGCGTGTTCCAATGCCGACGGATTCAATATCGGATGCTACAGCTTCTCTGCGCCGGACCCACAGCGACTGAACACCACCATCGCCAAGTTGGATTACAACTTGAATCACACTGGAACTCAGCGCTTGTTCTTGCGCGGAAATTATCAGACCGATAAAACCGACCAGGCTCCGCAATTCCCTGGCGATCCCCCGAACAATGTGGTTCGAGACACCAGCCGCGCCATTGCCGCAGGCTACACCGCAACAATTTCCCCTACCATCACCAATAGTCTGCGTTTTGGTCTTACTCGGCAGAGCCAGGATAATCTCGGCATCGAAAACGGACCCAACATCTCCTTCCGTTATTTCGACGACTTGCATCCCAGCGTCAATTCCGTCTCACCCTCAACTTCGTATACCACCAAGTTTCATATCCCTGTTTATAACTGGCTTGACGACTTGACCTGGACCAAGGGCAAACACACTTTGCAATTCGGTACCAACATCCGCCGCATCACCGACACTCGAGCCACCGACATCGCGAATATCAATTACGCAAATACCAATCCAAATTATCTGGCGGCCCAGCCGGCCGGCAGTGGTGGCAGCATGGATCCTGCTGCTTTTGGATTCCCCACCGTCGACCCCAACAACGCCAACCCGTACAACTACTCGGCGGTCAACCTATTGGGTTTGATTACCACCGTCACCGGTCAGTACAACCGTACCGCTCAAAACGTAGCCATCCCCCAGAACACGCTTGTCCCCAAAAATTTCCGCTCCTGGGAATCAGACTTCTACCTGCAGGATTCTTGGAAGGTCACTTCCAATTTCACACTCACCGTCGGGCTGCGCTACTCGCTCCTCGAACCCGTCTATGAAACGAACGGCAATCAGGTCTCGCCCAACCAGAGCCTCAACGCCTTCGTTAATAACCGCGCCTCCGCGATGGAGCAAGGCCAGACCTACGACGAAACCATCACCTATAGCCCCAGTGGACAAGCAAATGGCAAACAACCTTACTGGCCCTGGGATTACAAAGATCTCGGCCCGCGCTTTGCCTTTGCTTACTCTCCTAATCCTTCTTCAGAAGGACTGTGGAAAGCTCTCTTCGGTGGCCCAGGCAAGACTTCCATTCGCGGTGGCTTCGGCATTGTCTACGATCACTTCGGCACTGGCCTGGTCAATACCTTCGATCAAAACGGCTCCTTCGGCTTGAACACCGTTGTCAGCAATCCTGCTTCTGTCCAGACTGTCGATGGCAGCGCTCGCTTCACTGGCCCTGGCCAAATTCCCACGGCCAGCGCCGACGGTGTACTTCTCAACCCCGCTCCCACTGCTCCGTTTCCCTATACGCCCCCGGTCAGCACCTTGGGGAATCCGTTGCAACAAATCACCTGGGGTTTCGACAATAAACTCAAAACTCCTTACTCCGAGACCATCGATTTTTCCATCTCCCGTGAACTGCCCGGCGGTTTCACTTTTGAAGCCGCCTACGTTGGCCGCTTTGGTCACCGCTTGCTGCAGCAACGCGACCTCGCCATGCCTTTAGATCTTAAGGATCCAAAGTCGGGCGTCGATTATTTTGCCGCCGCCACCGCGTTCGCCAAATTAGCAAATGCGCAAACGCCCGTCTCCCAAGTTCCAAACATGCCGTATTGGCAGAATCTGTTTCCCAGTGCTGCTGGTGTTAGCAGTGCCTCTTGCATTCAAGGAGACACGAATCTCCCGGCGAATCCGACCTCTACCCAGGCGATGTACGAACTCTTTTCCTGCAATTGGGGCCCCTCTACCTTTGGCGCTTCCAATTTCGTCAACGTCTTCGATTCTTACTGCTTCCCCGCCTGCGCCAATATCAACGGCGTCGATACCCCCTATGCTTTCTACAACACGGAATTCTCCGCGTTGTACGCATGGTCCAGCATCGGCACCAGCGCCTATAACGGCGGGCAGTTCATCTTACGCAGCCGTCAGATGCATGGCCTGCAGTTCGACTTCAACTATGTTTATTCCAAATCCATCGACGAAGGCTCAGACTCGGAACGCGTTCCAACCTTCGGTGGCTTAAGCGCGATTATCAACACTTGGAATCCGGCGCAAATGCGCGGGCCCTCCGATTTCGACGTTCGTCACCAGATCAATTCCAACTGGGTCTACGACCTGCCTTTTGGTCGCAGCCGCCATTGGGGGCACGATTGGAACCGTTTCACCAACATGTTCCTCGGAGGCTGGGAGCTCGCCGGCATTTATCGCTGGACCAGTGGCTTCCCCTTCAGCGTCGACGCCGGCGGCACCTACAACACCAACTTCCAACTCGAAGGTAAAGCCGTCCAGATCGCCCCTGTCAATCAGGGACTTACTTATGTTGGTAATCAGCCTTACGCCTTCAACATCGGCGCCGCCGGCCAAGCCAATCCCAGTGCTTTTTGGGATTCCGTACTCCGCCTTCCCTATCCCGGCGAATCCGGCCAGCGCAACAACTTCCGCGGCCAGGGCTTCTTCGGAATCGATGCGGGCCTCAACAAAAATTTCAACATCACCGAGCGCCAACTGGTTCGCTTTAGCGCCTACGCCTATAACTTGACCAATTCCGTGCGTTTCGATGCTGCGACGCTGACCAACAACAGCGCCTTCACCAATCCCAGCACCATTGGTCTCTATTCCGGCACACTAACCAAACCACGCGTCATGGAGTTTGCGCTCCGCTATCAATTCTAATTTCAACTGACTCTTCCGCCGGAGAAGGTGCTTGTCCCCACCCTTCTCCGGCTTTTTTTGTTGCTTGCCAATGCCTATCGTCCCCGGCATCACGGCCAGTTGCCCTTTCCGCAACTCTTCCTCTACTCGTTTTTCCCTTTTCTCCTCTTTGCCCGTATAACTGAAAACGGAACATCATTCATAACTTTTCTTCACCCAGCAAGACAGGAAGATTCGTGACCCCTGACAATAAGAAACGCCTCCGCGTCGGAGTCCTTTTCGGTGGACGCTCGGGCGAGCACGAAGTCTCTTTGGCCTCCGCCGCCTCCGTCATTCGTGGACTCGACCCCGACAAATACGAAGCCGTACCCATCGGTATCACCAAAGACGGCCACTGGCTCGTCGGCGAAGGCGCCATCAAGATGCTTCCCGAAATTTTGAAGGGCGGCCGCCGCGTCATGCTCACCGCTGACCCTACAGAAGCAGCTCTCGTGCCGCTCGATCGTGGCGCCGGTGCGCAGCGCTTCGACGTGATTTTCCCGGCCATGCACGGCACCTTCGGCGAAGACGGCACCATCCAAGGCCTTCTCGAACTCGCCGATATTCCATTCGTGGGTGCCGGAGTGTTAGGTTCCGCTATCGGCATGGACAAAGACGTTGCCAAGCGCCTGTGCCAGGAGGCCGGCATCCCGGTTGTCCCCTGGATCACCGTTCATCGCTGGCGTTGGGAAAAGGAGCCCGCTGCAGTGAAAGCGGACATCGAAGCAAAATTTCCCTATCCGGTCTTCGTCAAGCCCGCCACCTTAGGCTCTTCCGTCGGCATGACCAAGGCACATTCCTCAGAGGAACTCGGCCCCGCCCTCGATTTTGCCTGCGAATATGGATTGAAAATTCTGGTGGAAAAAGCCGTCTCCGCGCGCGAAATTGAAGTCTCCGTCCTTGGCAACAACGATCCGCAAGCTTCCGTGCCCGGCGAAATCGTGCCGCACCGCGAATTCTATGATTACGCCGCCAAATACCTCGAGGATGGCACGCAACTTCTGATTCCTGCCGAGTTGAAGCCGGCTCAGGTCTCCAAGATTAAAGCGCTCGCCGTCTCAGCCTTCCGTGCCTTGGAACTTTCCGGCATGGCTCGCGTCGATTTCTTCCTCGAAAAAAAAGGTGGCCGCATTTTCCTGAACGAAGTGAACACCATTCCGGGCTTTACTTCCATCAGCATGTATCCCAAATTGTGGGAAGCATCCGGAATAGCCTTTCGCGAACTCATCGACAAGCTGATCGAGCTAGCACTGGAAATTCATCGCGAGAAAGCTCGAACCAAATACGCTATCGAACTTCCGGAAGGCTCTGGCGGCGCCCTCGCCGGCTAAACCACCTCAGAAAAACTCACTCCTCCTGTTCGGCGTGAGATAAAAGTGCACTTGGCATCCTCGTTCCACTTCGGTTGGCTTAGAATCAAACAACATTTCATAAGGGTTCCCGGTCGGAGAAACTATGCCTAGCTCTCTCAGATCTCGCATCTCATCCGTGCTTCCAATCTTCGCCTTCTTGATAGGCACGCTTCTTAGCGCCCACTCCACAAATGCCCAGGAATTAAAGTTCGCAAATCTCGGCGTCCTGAAACTCGAAAGTGGCGAAGATCTCATAGACTGCCGCATCGGCTATCGCACTCTCGGCCATCTCAATGAAGACCGCAGCAACGCCGTCCTCCTGCTCACTTGGTTCAATGGAAAGAGTGAAGCCCTCGAAAATTCTGTTGGCCCCAACAAGCTAATCGATCCCGCCCAATATTTTGTGGTGATGATCGACGCTCTCGGCAATGGTGTTTCCACTTCGCCCTCTAACAGCGCCACGCAGCCTCAAGGCAAATTCCCACGCATCTCCATGCGTGACATGGTTAACGCCGAATATCAGCTGGCCACCAAGGAACTCCAACTCGCCCACGTTCGCGCCGTAATCGGCATTTCCATGGGCGGCATGCAAACCCTCCAGTGGGTCGCGTCGTATCCCGCTTACATGGACGACGCCATCCCCATCATGGGCACGCCGCAGCAGACCTCCTACGATCTGCTCCAAAGGAACCTCCAAGCGGACAACGTTGAATATCATCTAAAAAATGGCGATCGTGAGCATGCTCTCGATGGCGCCATGAAGCTTGGCGTACTTCAAATCACCACTCCAGAACGACTAGCCGGCGAAACTAAACGTGCCGACCTCGATAAACTCGTAAACACCACGCTGGCCGGCTGGAAAAAAGATACCCAACCCCACGATTATCTTTGTCAATTACACGCCATGATTTCCCTGAACATCGTGCCTCAAAGCGGATCCTTGGAAGATGCCGCGAAGCTTGTGAAAGCCAAAATGCTCATCATCGTCGGCCGCCACGATCATCTCGTAAATCCCGCCCCTGCTCTGGCCTTCGCCGGATTTCGCAAATCGACGGTTCTGGTCCTGGAGGGCGATTGCGGTCATCAAGCGTCCGAATGTCAGGAAGATTTGATGCTCGCCACGGTGCGTGGCTTTCTTTCAGAAAAGTAGCAGTTTCGCCGATTGCCATTTACAGGCTGGAAGTTGCGCCGCCTTGGAAACATTTCAGCCACAAACAGCGTCCAATAACCAGGGAGGTTTGCGAGCGGCTGCGTTGTCCTGTTAAAGTTTTCTATTGGGCTTTCTTTTTTCACCGCCAGTACGCTGCTCGTAAGCAGGAGACCGAATAGATGTCGACCATGCCATCGTCACTGCTGAACCCGCCCGTCACCAAGCCAGATAAGTCGCGGGTTGTCCCCTTCACCATCGCCGCGCTGGTTTTCGTCGCGGCCGTCGTCTTGTGGTTTTCTTTCCGCTACTACCCCGAGCAGAGGGCAACGTCCCGCTTCTTCGATGCCCTCGTCGCTGGCGATACCGCGAAGGCTTACGAACTCTGGAAGCCCTCCGAAAGTTACACCATGAAAGATTTTCTAGCAGACTGGGGCCCCGGCGGCTACTACGGTCCCGTAAAAAGCTACAAAGTCATGACCGCCAAAGCGCCACCCAAAAGCAAATCCATCGCCGTAAACGTAGATATCAGCCCTTTCTCCCCATTTCCCTCGGCTTCCGATGAGGAAAAAAGCGCCAAGACCCGCATGGTCACTCTCTGGGTCACGCCCTCCGACAAATCGCTTAGCTTTCCCCCAGACAGCCTTTAACTCATCCTTCCCTGTAGCTCATCCCTTCAGGGATGAGCGTTTCCATCGCCCTTGCGACTATTTCAACCGCCGGGTGCCCCATACATGGCGACTCTGTTTCCTCTTCCCATGCTTCGCTTTCGTCACTCCACCAACCTAAATATCATCCAGCGCCGCGCTCAATTCATCCGGCGACACACTTGCCGTCCCCAATTTCCCCACCACCACGCCCGCCGCCGTATTCGCCAGCAACGCTGCATCCACCACCGACGCTCCCGCCGCTATCGCCAGCGACAACACACTCAAAACCGTATCCCCAGCTCCTGTAACATCAAACACCTGCCGCCCGCTCGCTCCGCGCTCCACCCCGGGCTGTCCCACCCGTGCATACGTAACTTCAAAACTCGTTGCCGGTATGTGCAAGTGTCTCGGCGAAGTCTCCTCGAACACGCTCATCCCTTTTTCGCCTCGCGTTATCACCACCGAAGCGCAGCCAAATTGCTGCAACAATACCCTTCCCACTTCATCTACCGACTTGTCATCGCTCACCGCGCGTCCCAGATAGTGCCCCGCCTCTTTCGCGTTGCATACTACCGTGCGCGCGCCGCGATACGCGCACAATCGCGACGTCTTCGGTTTCACGAACACCGCCACTTCCGCTTGATGGCAGGCGTGCAACACCCGATCCGCAAAGCCATCATTGATAAGTCCTTTGTCATAATCCGACAGAATCAATGCGTCCAGGCTCTTTAGTGCTCCCGTAAGCAAGCGGAATAATTTCTCTTCGGCCTCACTGGAAAGCGCCTCGCGCCGTTCGTGATCGATGCGCACAATCTGCTGGTGCCGCGCAATCACCCTCGTCTTAATGGTAGTTACTCGATCCGGATGGGGCAGTAGTCCGCACTCGCCAATCTTCGCATTACGTAAACAAAGCCGCAGCGCAGCGCCGGCGTCATCATCCTGAATCCGGTTATTCTTTCCCTTTCTTCCACCGACCGCGCCGAAACCCTCTACGTGTGCGCCCAACGCCGCCAGGTTTACCGCCACATTTCCTGCCCCGCCGGGGCAATCCATCTGCGACGCAAAATCCACCACCGGCACCGCCGCTTCCGGCGACAACCGGTTCGCAGTTCCCCACATGTAGCGATCCAGCATCACATCGCCTAGCACCGCTATATGGATTTTTCTTAATCGGGGAATCAAACGCTTCAGACGCGGCACAGAACGTAGAAATTCAGAATTCGCACTCATGCGGGCTTACGGACCATTATTCCGGCGCCACGGTGGCTTCTTCTGGAAGCATCACAGGAATGTCATCCCGCACCGGGTAAACTCTTTTGCACATTTCGCACTTCAGTCCAGAATTATCCTGCAGCAGATGCACCGGCTTCTTACAAATCGGACAGACCAGTATTGCCAATAGTTCCTTAGGAATTGCCATCCATAGCTCCGTAATCTTCACAGAAGACTGTACCAAACCACAGACGCCTCAGTCGACTCGCTGACTCGCCCAGCCTGGGCTAGGGCCGGGTGCCCCACACGCCGTAATTGTGTGTGGGGGTTTAGACCGGACACCCACGAGCGCCACAGCCAACAACAGCGCTAGCACAGGGTCGCAAGGATGCCGGTATCGCAACGAAGTGTGCGTAAGGTAATAGATCAACGGAAAGAAAATCGGAATTGTTGCGATGGGAAATGCATAAAGATTACGGCTCCAATACAATCTCGCAAATCCCGCCATCACTCCAATCACCGCAATTGGGTTCCAGATAAACAAGAACCTCACTAGCAACGGATCGGTCCGCCGGAAATCTCTCCAAGGTGTTTCTGTACCCATCCAAGTCGCCACAAACTTCTGCCCCAGAAGCTTCAACACCAATGCTGGGTGCCGGCGCATAAATTTTTCCGCCTGCTGCCGTTTTTCATCCAGAAATCTAGACTCTCCAAGTTGTGCATAGCGTCGGACCTGCTCGTAGCGCGTGATCCGGTTTACTTCCCGCGAGTGTTCATCAAACACTTCGTTGTTCCCCAACCACAGCTCAAACGCAAAATTCGAACGTATCGGAATCCATCGATGGAACCGCACCGCATTGCGAACCGTCCACGGCACACAGCATGCACCAGCCACGGCAATAGCCAGTAACGCGTGCCGTATACCCAAACTCCGCGGCACAACCCACTGGTTATAGGAAATCCACCCAATCTGTAGCGGCAGCAAAATACCTAGCGCCGGATTCGTCAGCAGCGCGGCTCCCCACAGCAATCCATACAATGATGCCCCGCGCAGCGAATAAGACTCCGCCAATTCCAGCGTGGCCCACAACAGCAAAGCCGCCAACAGCGCCGAAAGCGACGTGTCCCAAATCCATTCGAACGGCATCAATATGCCACTCGGGAAGAATGCCCACACCCAGGCGGCAATCGTTCCAAGCAACTTGCCGCCAATCCGTTTCCCCGTGAAATAGAGCGGCAGGCAGACCAGCGCGGAAAACAAACTGTTCATCACCGCAGCCGCGTAAAACGAAGCGGTCGTGAACGTCCCAAACACCTTGAAAATAGCTGCAATCAGCAGGGGATAAATCGGCGCGAGCCATGCCGTCGGCCCCGTCGCCTCACGAAACAAACAACAAAACCCTTGCCCCGACGACACCGCCGCCGCGATACTCCCCACCTCATTTTGAAATGGCACATTGGCCAGCGCGATTGCAGGAACTTTGTGCGCCTGATCCACCACGAACGCCACGCGCACAGCGAACGCCACCATACCAATGACCAGCCAGGAACCGGCAATAAGCAGCAGCACTCTTCTCACGGCACAAAGAATACGCCGAGAACCACCGCTCCAGCGAACTCATCTCCTTTCAAGTCTCTTCGAACTACCATTTCTTCATTGCGCACCACAGACTTGTCTCAATCCGCCGCTTCACTTACAGTCCAAAAAGGTGTCAAAAAGGTGGCCTCACGCGCACAATGGTCCGCTGGTCACTTCCCTCAGCCCAGGCAGGATGAAAGGAATTCCGGATGTATCCAAGGAAGTTCTGGCTCGTTTGCGGAGTACTTAGTCTCACTGTCGGCTCGGGCGGGTGCGGCGGTAACGCCGCCAAGGAAGCAACAGAAGCAGCCGTAAACGCCGCGCAAACAGCCATAACCGGAATTCAGGGTGAAGCTGCAAAATACGTCCCCGATCAGCTCCGTGCCGCGCAAAACGCCATTCAATCTGCAAACGCTGCACTAGCCAAGGGAGACCTGCAAACCGCATTGACCGACGCTCGCGATGCCATTGGCAAAGCCAAAGTCCTGGAATCTGCCTCAGCCGAGAAGAAAGACGAACTCACGAAGGACTGGTCGCACTTCAGCCAAACCTTCCCCAAAAATCTCGAAGCCGTTCACTGGCGAATTGAAGCGTATTCCCACGGCGCCAAACTTCCCGCCGGCCTCGATCAGCAGATTCTCGACGATGCCAAAGCCCAATACGCCACTCTGAAACAAGGCTGGTCGGATGCCGCGACAACGTTCCAGCAGGGCGATCTCGTCGCAGCCTGCCAAAAAGCCGCAATTCTAAACGACGCACTCCCCAAGCTAATGGAATCCCTAGCCATGAAAATTTCCTAAGTGTAGGTACCGGGCTTGAGCCCGGCACCCCCGGCCTCCCTCCAAAATCTTTCACCTTAACCGAAAATCTCCTCAATCCTCCACAGCAACCGCGCCGAAACCGAACCCATCTTCTCCATCGCCGGTCGCCACAACGCCAAAATCTGCGACCCCTGATACACCCGCTCGAATCCGCCTTCCGATTCCGACACCGTCTCAATCGGCGCAATCCAGAATTCCTGCACACCGGGCGCATGCAGCGTCAGCCTCAGCTTCTGCCACCCATCCTCGACCCTCAGGATCGGCCCCGGCAGCGCTCCGGAAAATCGCAAGTTCTGCGGCCCTTGCGGCGTTTCAAAAAACCGGTTCGTTTCCGTCGGCGCCAGCAAATTAATCACCGATTCCAATCCAAACGCCAACGGCTTCGCTTGCCCTCCAGAAATCGCTATCGTTATCTCGCAACTCACCTCGCACCCTTGCGGCGCCGGCCCAAACAGAAAGTGCTTCGTAATCGAGATTCGCGGAGGATCCTCCACATCTTGCGCCAATTCCGCAAGCGTTTCCTCAAACACCAGGTTCGCGTAATTCGCCGAAGAATCGCGAACCTGAAATGTTCCCCCGGCAACGTGAATCGCCTCGTTCAGCCGCAACTGCTCGTAATCCGCATGTGTTCGGTCCACGTCAAACAACAAAATTCGAAACGCATGCCTCGCAAACTTGTCGTACCGCAAGAACTTCTCCAGGTTCGGCTCTTTCACCCGTATCTGATCGTGAATCGAAATTGTCTCCCCATGTTCCTGTCCGTGCCCCGCCGCTTCGCTTAGCCGCGAATGATAAGCTTCCGGCCGCCGAAAAATCGAATTGATCAGCGTCGACGCCGTAGGCCGAAAATCAAAGGCCACCACCGTCCCGCCATCCGATGGCTTCAGCAATGCCTGATACTCCGGCGTCGTAAACAACAGTTCCGGCGCGCCATCTGCGTCGTAATCCAACATATCCACACGTGGCAGCAAGCCCCCCGGCGTAAGCTGATCCGCCAGTGTTTCCGCACGAATCAAATTCCGCCAAATCTCCGTCCGCAAATGGGGCGCGTAAATCCCCCCAAACACTCCGTGCCAATACGCATCGTTTCCTTGCCCGCGCAAAAGATAATCTCTCGCCTGCAGCACCTGTGCGGAATGCTCCGAAAACGACCTCCGCAGCGGCACCGACGCAACGCAAGCCGACGCTCGCAACATCTTCTTGTGCAACAGATTTGCCTCAGGATACTTCCGAAAAAATCCTCGCCACGAACCGCCACGCACAAACGTCAGCAAATCAGGTCGCGCCGCGAACTCTTTCCTCAACGCGAAATAGCGCTGCCGCGTTTTGGTGGGCAACACCCATTCCATCATCTCCGCGTACGATGCCGAAGGCAGATCGGCCCGGCCCAGCGGCAAGTTCGCGCTCATATATTCACTCGGCGTACAACTTTTCAACCACGACGCGTTACTCTCCAACGCTGCAAGAAACTTCTCCAGCCAGCCATTCTCATAACAATGCTTGAAAGTCCCCGGCCACACTCCAAACTTTTCCATGTCGTCGCCAAACGTCGCCGCGCCGCCCGGATGAAGCTGCGCCGCATTCTGCAAATACGCGATGGACTCTTCCACCCCGCGAAACGGAATCAGATACCGCAAATCGCGCAGTCCCGGAAACAGCCACACCGATTTTCCCCGATCCTCCGCCACATACGTGCCATACAATTCCTGCGTCTCAAATCCCGCCGCCAGAAATGGCAAATCATCCACCAGCGTGTAACCCACATTCGCGGCAGCCAGCGACGACGGCAAATGCGGCTCCCATACCCGTTCCGCCAGCCACGCGCCCGTGGGACGCCTACCAAAATGCGCCTCCAGGTATTCCGTCAGCCGCGTCAATTGCTCCACCTGGTCCGGCTCCGGAATCGAAATCAAAATCGGCTCGTAAAATCCGCCGCCCACCAGTTCCACCTGCCCGGTTCCCACCAAGCGCCGCAATCGTACGAAATATTCAGGATGGTTTTTCTCGATCCAAAGCAGTAGCGGCCCGGAATAATGAAGAGCGGCGTGAACTCCGGGATGCTTTTCCAACAAGTCCAGAAACGCCAAATACGAATTCTCGTAACACTCCTCAAAAACGTGTTCGAAATTTCCGGCGGGCTGGTGCGCGTGAATAACCAGGATCAGGTGAAACGACGGATTGGCAGCAGGCATGTCTCTCACAATTCATAGTACCGCGAGAGCTACCTACCAAGGAATGAAGCGAACGCAATGGAATCTTCAGGTTACTGCTGCGCTGTGGCGGTATGCGCCGTATGTTTCTGCATCCAATCCGCAATGATTTGTAGCGCTTCCGGCGAGATCGTTTCATCGATCGCCGCATATTCCGCAGGCGATCCCGAATACGCGTGCTGCAGCAAGTGGTTCAAATCAGGCAACTCCCGTAGATCCACATCCTTGTTGCCCGCTTGCTCCAGAGCGCTGCGCATCATCGGCAAATTTACTTTTGACGGTACTTGCAGATCCTTTTGTCCGTACAACGCCAGCACCGGACACTTCACTCCCTGCAGATTCGGCGCAGGATCATAATCCAAAAAGAACCGGAACCAAGGCGATGTCAGCATCCGCAACTGCGACTCCAGTGCCGCCGGTGGCAGCGCCGAGTCAAATCCCGTATCCTTCACCAGCTTCGTAATTTTCTCGATCAGCACCGAAGTATCTTTTTCCTCCCGCACCAAATCGTACGCCGCATGATCGAACTCCAAACTCGCCTCCAACTGCGGCTCAGTCAGCCCACCCGCTCGCGCAATCAATTCCGATTGACTCAGCAGTGTATCCTCGCCTTTCGTCATCGGAGCCGACAGCAGCACCACCCACGCCACATCTTTCGAACGCGAAGCCACCAGCGGCGCGATCATCGCTCCTTCGCTATGCCCCAGCAGTCCAATCCGCGCCGCATCAATTTCTTTCCGCGTCTTCAGGAAAGCCAGTCCCGCTTCCGCGTCTCTCGCCAAATCAACGGTAGTCGCCGCATCCGGCGAACCCGTCGACTTCCCAAATCCTCTCTTGTCGTAACGCAACACCGCAATTCCCTTGCGCGTCAGGTAGTCCGACAAAACCAGAAATGGTTTGTGATTCGCAACGGCTCCATCGCGATCCTGCGGCCCTGATCCTGCAATCAGCAACACCCCGGGAAACGGGCCACTCCCATTCGGAAGCGTCAACGTTCCCGAAAGCGTCGCGCTCGCCGCGGCATTCGTAAAACTCACTTCTTCCTCACGATACGGATAAGGCTTCGTAGGATTTTGTGGTCGCAACAATTCCACCGGCTGACCCGACCTCTTAAAATCCAGCCGCGCATGTTCTGCGCCCGTCTGCGACCACGTCCCTGTCAGCCGATTTTTCGCCGCGTTCATCGTCCCATCGTAAACACCGCCCACCGCCGGCACCTCAAAATGAACCGCAGACTCCTTCTGACTTGTTTTGATCGCCGGAAGCCCGCTCACGCCCTGATCGATATTGTCCAGCGCCGCCACCAGTTGCCCTTCGCTGTCGTGCGCCACATGCAACTGAAATCTCAGTCGCAACCCTTGCGTCTCCACTACCCCTTGCCACATCCCTTCCACCGGCGCTACCGCATCCGCAGGCTTCCGAGACAAGCCACCTTCCAGCACTCGTTTCAAAACCAACGGCAGCGACGCGCTTCCCTGCGACCACAATCCATCGATCGTTTGGTGATCCGGCGAAATGGTTCCTTCGTACTTCGCTCCTACCGAACTCACTTCCAATGTCAACGCGGCACCCGTCAGCATTACCGACGTTGCCTCAATCGCCATCACTCCCTGGTCCAAACTATCCAGCGAAGCGTGCCACGCCCCATTCGCCGCCTTCGCAAGGTGCAGCACCACATGCAGTTTCGCTTCCCCGGCCTGCAGCGTTCCCGCGTACGCGCCCTCCACCGCGGGCACCGCCTTACTACTCTGCGGCGCCGAAGTCGCCTCAGTCTCCGCCGCCACCACGCCAACAGGCAGCAACGTCCACAAGACCACCGCCAGGCAGCTTATGCGCACTGCAAATAGCCGCAATAGATTCTCCTGAACACGCACGAAATTGTAGCTGATTGGATGAGTCCAAGCCCGGAAAGGCGGCCTGCGACTCACCGCTGAAACGGCGGCCTCTCGCGCACGCCACCCCACAAAAACAAAACGCCCCGGCTCAAGCCGAGGCGTTCCACAAAAATTAATTTCGCGTCAATTCAGCGGGCCAAACCAACCCTACTTCTTGTCGTACCACTCCGAGTTCTTCGCCGTGAACTGTTGCCACTTCTCCGGCAGATCCTCAAGAGCAAAAATCGCGGTTACCGGACAGACCGGCACGCACGCGCCACAATCGATGCATTCCACCGGATTGATGTACAGCATCGTTTCTTCCGCGTAGCCCGCCTCGTCTTTGCGGGGGTGGATGCAGTCCACCGGGCAC
>JBAVNY010000416.1:0-13130 GCA_049691535.1 Candidatus Acidiferrum sp. | reverse complement strand
GAGACAAGCCATGATTCATTACCGTACTTTGTTTGCGGAACTGGCGGGTCAGCCAGAGTTGGGTCGGTCGGCTGCGACAAACGCACGAGCGGCAGGCGCCTAGATTTGGTTCGTGAAGAAAATCTATAACGGAATCTATAGGGACAAGAGGAGAGATCATGAGCGACGAGATCATCAGGAAAGAAGAGCGCGTAATTGAAACCGATGAGGCGTTGTCGACTGCGGATTTGGCTGGGGCGAATCGAGCTAAGACGCGAGCTGCGGACGTCGAGAGAGACGATGAGCTGCAAGCGGAACGGGGCGCAACAGATCTCACCGGTGGGACGCTGAGCGGAGAGGCGAATCGAACTGCAACTGCTGTGAATCGAACAGTTGTAGGTGCAGCGACAGGCGGAACTGCGACTGCGGGAACTGCGGCGGCTACGGCGATGGAACGAGAAAGCGGACCACTTTTTTCTAGCAGCGAAGCGAATGAACTTCGCGGGCGTTGGGACGCAATACAAGTGGGATTCGTGGATGAACCGCGACGCGCTGTGGAGCAAGCGGATAATCTGGTCGCGGGCACGATGAAACGGTTGGCGGAAGTGTTCGCGGAAGAACGTGGCAAATTGGAAGGCCAGTGGGATAAGGGCGAAAACGTTTCGACGGAAGATTTGCGATTGGCGTTACGGCGGTACCGGTCGTTTTTCAGCCGCTTGCTGTCGGTGTAGTTGGCAAAGTAGGAATTTTGGAAGTATTGCCTCGATCCCTCCGCTGCGCGTCGGCAGAAGGCGCCGACGCTCCGGTCGGGATGACAGTTTTTTCTTTTGACAGTCCGTGTTGCGACTTTTCCTTTTTTTCGCGACGAAGATTCCAACAGGTATGCACATTTTTCCACAGATTTAAGACTTACCCGTGCGCGCCCCCGTTTGTAAGATGTCCGAGCTTTGCAAGCGAGAGGTGAAGTAATGCTATTTGCTACAGTGTCGCGCGGTAAGAAGGTGGGAACACGGTTGTTGCCGCATCGATTTAAGGACAACCGGTACCGCGTGCAATTGGGTAAGGAAGGACCGTATATACCCGTGACGGATCATCGCGAGATACCGTCGTACCTGGCGAACGGCTATTCCCTGCATATGAGCAATAAAGGGGAAAGCCGCGGACTGAGTCTGATCCGGCCGCAATCGATTCAGGGGTGGAGCACAAACCCGAAGGATTTGTTCTTTCCAGCGCTGTAGGCATTTGAAATTTCCCAATCGGTTCTAGTTTCGTACTCTGCGTCAGAAATTCCGGCGATAGTTTTATTTGCTCTGCTGGCCCACCTTGCCTGTAGAGGTTCATCTCCACCCGCGCAGTAACATTGATGGAAAATTTCAGGGCGTGATATAACGCATGGCAGCGGAATCGCGTGCTATGGCTGCGCAAACTACCCCAACTCGAATGGATGATCTTTTAGAACTCGCGCGGGCGAAGTTTGCGCCGCTGCGCGAGGCGGAAGAGAAATTGTTGCGGGCTGCGCCGATAGGCGAGACGGCTTGGTGTGGGCCAAGCCGAAAAGACTTCGAGCCCAGTAATGATGCGGGTAAAGCGAATAGCTGGGGGCCGGAGCGAAACATTCGCGCGGCGCTGCTTCGCTGGCTCTGCGTGGACCACGGAGCACGGAAATTCATCGATCCGCGAGGAATCGCGGCACACGGGGCGAAGATCGAAGGCGAATTGGATTTGTCGTTTGTGGCAGTGCCCTTCCCCGTGGCGCTTTGCTGCTGTGCGTTGCAGGAAGAAACGAAGCTACGGTTTTTGGAGATTCCGACACTGAGTTTGGCGGGCAGCGCGGTGCGGGGCGTGCAGGCGGAATCGGCAGTAGTGAAAGGCACGCTGTCGCTGAGCAACGGATTTCGCGCTGAGGGCGAAGTGAATTTGGTGGGCGCGCAAATCGGAAGCAATCTGGATTGTGGAGCCGGCGGTTTCAGGAATGGGACGGGCAAGGCGTTGCGGGCCGACCGAATCAATGTGCGGGGCAGCGTGTTTCTACGGAATGCATTTCAGGCCGAAGGCGAAGTGCGATTGCTCGGCGCACAAATTGGCGGGAATCTGGAATGCAATGTCGGGACATTCAAAAATGGTGGCGGGAAAGCGTTGAGCGCGGACCGGATGGTGGTGCAAGGCAGCGTGTTTTTGCGAGATGGATTTATTGCGGAAGGCGAAGTACGGCTGCTGGGCTCGAAATTTGGTGGAAACGTGGAGTGCAGCGGTGGGCAGTTCAAGAATGCCGGCGGGATGGCGTTGAATGCGGACCGCATTGAGGCGCAGGGAAACGTGCTGCTGAGTAGCGGCTTCGTGGCAGAAGGCGAAGTGAATCTTCCCGGCGCGTTGATTGAAAACAATCTGGCGTGCGACGGTGGAACAATCAAGAACGCGGGTGGACGCGCACTGAACGCCGACGGAATCAACGTAAAAGGGTTCGTTTATTTTCGCGGGAGCTTTACGGCTGACGGCGAAGTGAATTTGTTGAGCGCGCAAATCGGTGACAACCTGGAATGCGATGGCGGGACATTTCGCAATGCGAGTGGCAAGGCGCTGAATGCCGACCGCATAACGGTGCAAGGAAATGTGCTGCTGCGAAACGGGTTCAGTGCGGATGGTGAGGTGCGCTTCGCGAACGGCGTGATTAAGGGGACGCTGGTGTGGACTGGCGTGCGCGAACCAAGCCGGGTGGTGCTGAATTTGCGCAGCGCTTCGGCCGGAGCCATTCAGGACGATAAGGCGAGTTGGCCATCGAGCGGGAAACTGGATATCGACGGTTTTGTGTACGCGCATATCGCCAGCGGTATTACCGACGCGAAGAGTCGCATGGCGTGGCTTGCGCTGCAGCAGCCGTTCACGCCACAACCTTACCGGCAATTGGCAAAAGTGATGGGCAATGCGGGTGTGGAGCGCGGCGCGTTGCGCGTGCTATACACGATGGAGGACCGACTATGGAAGGAAGAAGGCGGTCTGAGCCGGACGCTGCTGCGTTGGCCTTTGAGCCTGGTGGTGGGTTATGGCTACTATCCGCTGCGGGCGCTGGTGGGATTGTTGTTGCTGATGGCGATTGGATGGGGCGTGTACGCGGGAGCGGCGGTACAGAAAGCGATGACGCCGAAAGACGAGAAGGCGTACGCGTATTTTAAGGCGAATGGGACGGCGCCCAGCCATTACGAGCCGTTCAGCGCGCTGGTATTTTCCATGGAGAATTCCCTGCCCTTGGTGAAATTGGGGCAAACGGATTATTGGCAGCCTGATCCCTCGCCGGGATTCCGTCCAAACTATGCAGGCTCTACGGGCGCGAATCCGAGTAGCGCTAGCACGACGGCTTCCGCTGGCCTTAGGCCACGGCTTCTGTTCATGTTTTTGCGTTTACAGGTGCTGCTGGGATGGATCCTGGCCACACTGTTCATTGCGGGAGTCACGGGCATCGTGCAAAAAGACTAAGCAGGGCGCGGTAGAGCAGCAATACCTGGAATGTCGTACACTTTTCTTGTCCATCTTCCATTGAGGTCACATATGAGATCCATGACCGCGCCCGCGGTTAAAAGCACGACCATCGACTTCAAGAAATCGATATTGGAGACCTTTGCGACGAATGAAAAGGCTAATCAACTGTTGCTGAGCAACATCGAAGAAGCGGCGTGGCAGGCACCTCCGCCTTCGGGTAAAGGGCGCTCCATCGCGGATATCGCGGCGCATATTCATCATGTGCGATTGATGTGGCTGTCTGCGGCAGACAAGAATGCGAAGGTGCCAGCAAAATTGGATCCGGACAAGGCGACGCGCGAGCAGGTGCAAGCGGCTTTGAAAACCAGCGCGGTGGCGATTCAGGAATTGATTCAGAAAGCGGTGGATGATCCAGCCGGGAAAGTTCCCAACTTCAAACCGGACGTGGTGGGATTTGTGGGCTACCTGATCGCGCATGATTCGCACCACCGCGGACAGATTTCGATGCTGGCGCGTCAGGTGGGGCATCCACTTACGGCAAAGGTGAATTTTGGATTGTGGGAATGGGGCACGCTCTGGCGAGAATGCGGCTTTGGAAAATGACCCGCCGCCTACGCGGATTTTTGCTGCTTAGTATAGTTGCGGGACTGTTGCTGCTGGCGGGCGCGGGCGGCATCGCGGCGCAAACGGAAGCGCCAAAGAAGATAGTATGGCAGCAACTGGCGTTTGCCATCGTGAAGTTCAACGATGATGCGCCAAAATCCTGGAATATTTATCACGCAGAAAAAAAGGGCGTGCTGCTGGTGCGCCTGTGGAAGCGCTATTTGCTGGTGGACGTGAACGAGGAAGAGGTCTACGACATCGATCCGGAAAAGGTAACGGTGCACGGCGATACGGTGGAATGGTCGTTCGCGAATCTGCCGGAGAAGCCGATCGAGACGCCGGACTGGAAAGAGCGCAACGTGGGAACGGTGGTTCGGGTGCGTTTTCGCCTTGGAAAAGACGGCCACTTCCTGGAATTGCAGCTGCCGCTTGGCCCAACCGGGCGTCCCATCTATTAACCGAGTTTTGGAGAAGGCTTAATCCGCGCGCTTCATTGTGGGTTGCGTGCCGGCAGTGGAGTTGAGCGGTGGCGCGGGATTTTTGGGTCCGGATTCGGTTTCGCCGTGGGGCTGATCGGCCCGGTAAACACCATAAAACCAGGGAATACCGAGAGCGCCGGGTTCTTCCCCAACGTTGATCTTGTCGCCTTCGTGGAAGCGATCGTAATCGTCGTAGTCAACTGCTAGGCGCTCGTAACGCCGGCCTTCACGCCAGGAATAAACAAACAGGCGGCGCGTGCCGCGAATAACGCCCTTCATCTGATAACGCCCGACAACGGTGCTGGGATGATAGGCGATGTTCTTGGGCGAATCCAGCCGGCCGTTCAGAAAAATCCCAACGGAAAGAATAAAAGGAATCGGAATCAAGCCGGTGAAGAGGTGTTTGAGGGCTTCGATTTCTTTGCGAGCGCGGGCGCGATTCTCCAGAAAAAGAGCGAGGCCCAACGCGGCGAAAAACACGACGCCAAAAAACACCAACATGGCGTCCAGATCCAGGGGTGGATAAATCTGGCTGATATACGGGAAGACCAGAGAGCCCGCCAGGAAAATTGCGGTCTGGGTGATGAGCCGGCGGCGGAAGACAAACTCCGCAGCAGCCGAGCTCAATCCGCAAGCGGGACACTGATCCGTGGTGCGCTCGGCGCCACAATCAAGACAGCGTCTCATCATAGCTATTATACGGCGGCTAGGAATTGGCTGCGAGTTTGGCGAGCAAATTCTGATAGTGCTGCTGGTGCTGGTCTTCGGATAAGGCGATGCTGACGCCCATGCCATAGCCCGGCTCGACGCGCTTCACATGGCAATCCAGGACCAGGGGGCTGTCGGTGGAGAGGCGGGCACGAAATCCGGCACCTACCCACAGAACATCTTCGGACTCGATAAACATGCCATTTTCGCTGATGTCGCGGGTGCGCCCCTTGAGGCGAGCGGAGCCCCACTCGATTTCCAGGGGGGCGCGATATTGGTAGCGAGGTGATCTGCGCCGCTCGGACCGGCGCAACCCCGTGTCCCGCATCGTCATGGACCGGACGCTCCTCATAGTGGAAGGCGCGCACAGGTCTAGCGCGAACAGCGAGCCTCTGTGTTGAAGATACGACGATATGGGGCGCATTGTTTCAGACACCGGAGGGGGGTGTAGTGTTCCCGACATTTTTAAGTTGGGCACATGGATGTACGCATAGGGACAGTGGTTGGTGACAACAAGCCGGAACTTTGGGGGATCTTGCGTTTGGATCGTTAATAGTCGGTTCGGGGGAGTCCGGCGGCCGTTTGGTGAAGAGGTGCAAGTTGGATGGAAAAGCCTCAGGCCCGAAGGCCTGAGCTACAGGTGGCTTTACAAGCGGAAAGGGCGGAGATAGGTTAAGCCGTGACGGATTTCCTGGAGGTTGTGGAATGAAGGCGTTCCTGCGTGGTGCCGGTGTGACTGCTTTACGATGGAGCTTGCTGTTGGTGTGCTTGGCGATTCCGATGTTTTGCATGGCGCAGAGTTCAGCGGATCCGCTGGCGCTTACGCCGCCGATGGGGTGGAACAGTTGGAACAAGTTCGCGTGCAATGTGAGCGAGGATCTGATCAAGTCGGTGGCCGACGCGATTGCTACCAACGGAATGAAGGATGCCGGCTATCAATATGTGGTGATCGACGATTGTTGGCAGGTGGACCGTGACGCGAACGGAAATATTGTTGCGGACCAGAAGCATTTTCCTTCGGGGATTAAGGCGCTGGCGGACTATGTGCATGCCAAGGGGCTGAAATTCGGAATCTATTCGGATGCGGGCGCGAAGACTTGCGGCGGCCGTCCGGCAAGCCAGGGGCACGAATATCAGGATGCGCTGCAGTATGCGCGGTGGGGCGTGGATTATTTGAAGTACGACTGGTGCAACACCGGCACGCGAAACGCAGAAGAGGCGTACTCGACGATACGGAAGGCACTGGACGCATCGGGGCGCCGCATAGTGTTGAGCATTTGCGAATGGGGAACGGCGAAACCGTGGCTATGGGGCAAAGAGGTTGGCGGCAATTTGTGGCGGACGACGGGAGATATTAAGGATCGATGGGGTGGCGGAAAGCAACCCTGGCCGGATGGCAGTTGTTGCAATTATGGCGTGGTGGACATTTTGGATCAGGAAGCGGAGTTGTATTCTTACGCCGGTCCGGGACATTGGAATGATCCAGACATGCTGGAAGTGGGCAATGGCGGGCTGAACATTGCGGAAAATCGGGCGCATTTCAGCCTGTGGGCGATGCTGGCGGCGCCGCTAATTTCTGGAAACGATGTGAGTGCGATGCCGGCGGAAATTCACGACATTTTGACGAATAAGGAAGTGATTGCGGTGGATCAGGACGCGCTGGGACAGCAAGGCAGACGCGTTCACAAGGATGGGGATTCGGAAGTGTGGTCGCGGGCGCTGAGCGACGGGAGCCGCGCAGTGATTCTGCTGAATCGAGGCACGGCGGAGGCGGAGATCGTCGTGGAATGGACGGAGATTGGATATCCGGATCATTTATCGGCGGGAGTGCGAGACCTCTGGGAGCACAAGGATGTGGGCAAGGCGACCCGCAAGTTTTCCGCACGCGTAGGATCGCACAGCGTGGTGATGATAAAAATTCAACCTTGATGGGCTGCTCAGGACATCTAAGAACCGGCTTCGGATTCAAGTGACAGATGCGCGCAAGATTTTGGATAAGCATGACTCCCCGCTAATCGAGGGAGGATGTGAAGGGTGAGATATGGCCGTGGCCGACGAATCTCCAGCTAAGGCCAGTGATTACCTGGCGGTGGAGCGGACGTTTCTCGCGTGGATACGAACCGGGATCGCGCTGATGGGACTCGGTTTTGTGTTGGCGCGCTTCGGCCTGTTCCTGCAGGAATTCAACTTTAACCAGCCAAATGTAAAGTCGGCACACTACGGACTTTCCATCTGGTTTGGCACGACGCTGATTTTTCTGGGCGTGTTTGCGGCGGTGTTCTCGCTGATTCGGTATTTGCGACTGATGGAGCATTTGAGGAAGGGACGAGACTCGTTCAGTCAGGCATCGACCTTGGGTATCGTGGTCGCAGTGATTTTGGCGATCCTGGGACTGGCGATGAGTTTTTATTTGATTTTCACGCGGCCGACGCCGCAATCGAACAATCCACAAAATCAGGAGAACAGTATGTTAAGCAATTCGGAGAACGGTATCGTGCGATTGGAGACCCATCACACTGTGGAAGACACGGTGACGCGGCTGAAAGAATTTTTGGAGGCGAAGGGCGTGAAGCTGTTTATCGTGGTGGATCACAGCGGCGAGGCGGAAAAGGCGGGTCTGACGATGCCACCTACCAAATTGCTGATTTTTGGGAATCCAAAGGTAGGGACACCGTTGATGCTGGCGTCGCCGAGTGCGGCGTTGGATCTGCCGTTGAAAATTCTGGTGGCGGAAGATGGTGGCGGAAAAACGTGGATTTCGTACAATGCGCCGGCTTTTCTGCAGGCACGGCACAATTTGCCAGCGAATTTGCTGCCGAATATGGCGGTGATTGAGGCACTGGCGTCGAACGCGGCGGAGTAGGCGTTGATTAGATCTCGCGTATTCGCTTTGGCTTAAGATGTGGCGCGAATCTTAGGCGGTCAGTGCGGTCACAACCGTTAGTGCTGGTTGTGGGTCTTTCTTGTCGCCGGGCTTGCTTCCCTTCCCTTGTTTTTTGCGAAGAATGAAATGGTCACGCATTTTGTTGGTGACGGCCAAGGCTGCTTGGTATTTCTTGGCAACGATCGCTTTCAATGCGTGGAGCAATTTATTATTCTTCTCGTCTTTCAAGATTTTGACCGCGATGCGCACCAATTCCTCCCAGTCGTGCCACTCGCCGATGGCGTCTTTGCATTTGCCAAGCGCGTCAATGAACTTTTCGTCTTCGGGCTTCTCGGCCATCTGCAAAACGTCGCGCAGTTCTTTGACCTTGAGGCGGTAGGGATGGAGATTGTTCTTCTGGAGAGTGTGTTGGGCTGGCTAATTCTTCGGAGAGCTTCAAGGCCATCATGACCGCATCCAAGGTTTCCGGTGCGGCGTGGCCTGCGCCCTCTTTCTTGTTCAAGGTCTTTTCCAGGCGGGCGGAAGTGTCCTTTAAGCGGCGCCTGACGCTGGCGCTTCGTTTCTTCATCAACGCGTGCAATCGCTGGGCGTGGCGATAGCGCTTGGCGCCGAGATACTCGAGGAGCTCAACCACCGAGTCGCGCTGGTTTTGGCCAAGGCGAACGGTTGCAAGGTGAGCGCTGAGCACGTCCATGTCTCGCACCCTGCCGGCCTTTTTGCGAATTTTTCCTAAGTCTTTGAGCAAACGACGCTGGCCGCGCTTGGTATCCAGCGATAAGGCCTCAAGGATGGACTCGACACGGCGAGCTCCGGTGCGAACCTGGTGAACCTTACCTGGAGACAGGCGTTTAGGAGTCTTTTTCAGGGTTTTGCGTAGCATGCGTATGTTGTCTTCGATGCGCCCGACGTCAATTGCCATGGATTCTCCTGTGCCATCTGTTGGTCGGCGCCGAACCGGCCGCACGCGCGCATCATCCTAACCGTGCGGCCTTCCGGGAGACAACAAATGGCGCGTGGGTATGTGTTACGCGGAGCGGCGCCTAAAAGGGATGACCCGGTCGGGATGAGGGGGATTTTTGCTCTTGGACTTCTGGGAAATCTTGCACAATTCGCACTGTTCGAAATGCTGAATCAAACGGGCATACGCCCTCTCGTATTTCTCTTTCAGGCGTGTCAAAAGCTCTTGTTGGTCGGTCTCGTCTTCCGACTCGGGTTCTGAGGATGTCTCGAAAGCCGCGCGGAATTCATCTAGCGCCGACTTGCTCGTATACAGCAGAGCTTCGTATTCGCTGCAAACAGAAGTCTTAAAAGACGCCTTGCGGTTCATACGGCCTCCCCTCAGCCAGTTGCACCGGCCGGGCCCCAAGGAGCACGAATCTGTTCGGCCGTTTTCTAAGCTTTGAGCGCTCGTACCGCAACTGAATACACCTTGGACAGCATCACGGAAGGGCGAAGTATCGGGATGCCAGTCTAAAACCTTTATCCTCTATGGGAAGATGCAGGTCTATCCCGTATTTTCCTGAGTACTCTTATAGGACTGGCCTAGAAAAATTTGTGAACTGACGGCAAGGCTTTCGCGGTTAGGGACGTGAGTTCTAGGTAGAAGGTAGTAGAAAGTTCAGGCTGCATTCGGCGCCTCAAAGATTATGTATTCTCCGGTGGTGGTCGCGGCCATTTGCCCTGACAGACTCTACTAGGCAAGGACCTGTTTGAAGCAATAGCCTGCCGTCGGTTCGTTAATCGCCCTATTTTTGCACCCGCCCACAGACTGCAGAAACTCCTGGGCTATTCGCTGGTCCTCACTCTGCGAGCGTTTGCTAGGGGAAGCAAAACGATGAGAGTGTAGATGCCCAGGGTAATTCCGAGCGGGATCTCCGAGACCGATAAGAAGGAGGCGACCAGCGCCAACGGGCGAGCCTGAACTTGATTGGCTAGGAGCGCCAAGCCCGCCAAGATGCCGAATAGCCCGGCCAGAATGCTGAGCGCAATGATAGCGGTGTAAAGCAGATGGAAGTCGCTCATCAGCGCAAACGGATTTGGCACACGGCTTAGGAGCGCGCCAAACATCAGAGTGGCGGTAGTGCTGAACAGAAATAAAAGAGCGGCCATAACCAGGCGAAGGATTCCGTACATCAGCCAGCACCCGCCCAGTAGCGGCGTGCTGGTAGAATTATTTGTTGGGACCGCCCCCCGTGCTTGTGGCGACATGATTTAGTCTCCGCGTGCCGTTCGATTTTCGTTCAACGTTCCATCGAAGCTGGAAATAACTGCGAGCACATCAGTGGCCAGTGAACTTTTGTCTACACACGCGTTGGCGCCCGCTTCGAGTGCATTGGGCAACAAATGAGCAGGATCGTGCTGGCTCATAATCACAATCTTTACAGATGGCAAGGCCGCACGGAGCAAACGCGTTGCCTGTAATCCGTCCATTTCAGGCATGCTGACGTCGAGAAGGATCAGATCGGGAAGCAACTGGCGAGCGATGCGAATGGTTTCGCGGCCGTCCGCGGCTTCGCCGCAGATTTCGCAATTCGGCTTGGACGAAAGAATGGCCCGCACACCGCGTCGGATGCGCTCGTTGTCGTCGGCCAGGAGAATTCGCATGAGTGGAATATTACTCCTGCTTTCCAGTTGCCCACTCCAGTCCGTCGGTGGAAACGGTACCGCTATATTCGGCAGCTTGTGGCTCGGATATTTTGTGGATGGGAAGAGTGATGGAGATGGTGGTGCCGCGCCCCTCCGAAGTAATTGTCATCACACCCCCAAGTTGCAAAACCCGCTCACGCATGCCGCGAATACCAACGCCACCGCCACGAGACTGCAACTGCGTGAGTTTTTCACGGGAAATACCCTTGCCACGGTCGCGTATTTCCAGCGATACAGTTTGCTCCTCGCGAGAGACGGAGATTTCGGCAGATTTGCTTCCGGAATGCCGATGCACATTGGTCAGACATTCCTGGACAATCCGGAAAATCACCAATTCCATTTCGCGAGAGAGTCTGCCAAAGTCGCTGGGGATCTGGAGAGTGATATTTAACCCGGAGCGGTCTTTCAAGCCGCGAATGTACCAGAGTAGTGCTTCGGATAATCCACTCTCGTCTAGCAACGGAGGATGTAACAAGTACGAAGTAGTGCGGATTTCCTGGCTCAACTCGCGAACCAGTTGCTGACCTTCCTGAACGTCTGTGGAAAACTGCGAACCGTCTTTGCTGGCGTGTTGCGCGAGGCGGCCCAGGGTCATGCCTAGCGCGGTCAATATTTGGCCAGCACTATCGTGTAGTTCGCGGGCGATGTGCCGGCGTTCGTCATCCTGAATTTGCATCAAGCGATGGGAGAGTTCCCGAAGCTGTTCCGATTGCTTTAAGACTTCTATATTTCGCAACTCGAGTTCTTCCGTACGCGCGTGGACTTGAGCCTCGAGGGTCTCCGCAAGCTTACGATAATTTTCTTCCGCCGTTTTCAAGACGGTAATGTCGACGCCAGTGGGATGAAGGAAAATGATCTGGCCTTGATGATCACGGATCGGATGGACGCCAAGTTCGACAAGCCGTTCGGTGCCGTCGGCCCAGAGGTAGGGCAGGACTTCGCTGAAGGCGGCGCCGCCGGCAGCTTGCTCGGTGGCGAAGCGAACTCGCTCCTGCACTTCGCGCGACCCGCGCCACCAGCCGCAATCCCAGAAATGCCTGCCGAGAACTTCGTCATCACGATAGCCGCAGGCGTCAAGAGAGAGACGATTGGCGTCGAGAATGACTCCATCGACAGTCATGATGCCAGCAAAGACGGAAGTCTGTTCGAAGACGGCACGGAATTTGGCGGTAGAGGCGATAGCCTCGGCGGTCATTTTGCGCAAGGCAGCATCGGCGCGGCGTCGTTCGGTGGTTTCAATGGTTACGCCATCGAAGCGGCGAGGATTGCCCGCTTCGCCATAAAAGGCCTGGCCGATAGCGCGAATCCATTTCTCCCGGCCATCTGAACTGACGGTGCGATATTCAATGTCGTAAGGAAGGCGATCGGTGATGGAGGAAGCAATGGAGAGACGGGTGCGTTCGCGATCGTCTGGATGAATCTTCTCGTAGAAAGTATCGATGGTTACATCGGCGTCGGGCGGCAACCAAAAATGCTCTTTGACGCGCTCGTCCCACAACAATTTGTCGAAGGGTAGATCGCAGAACCAGAATCCAACCTGCGAAGCTTGCGCAACCAGATCGAAACGATCGCGCTGCTGGCGAAGAGTCTCCTCGGTTTCCCTGCGGGCGGTAATGTCCAAAGCGGTGCCCAACAAGCGCCTGGGTGAGCCATCCGCGGCGAGTTCCACTTGGGCAGTAAATTCGAGCCAAGCCGGAGTTCCATCGTCTCGAGTGACACGACACTGGAAGAAAAATCGTTCACCGGTGTTCATGGTGTGGGCTATGGCTTGCTCGAAAGCCTGGGCGTCTTCTGGATGGATTACCTTGGTGACAAACTCGCCAAAAGTGTATGGGTCTTTTTCGCGCGGGCGCCGGAACATTTCGTAAACGCGATCGTTTTCCCAGGTTGCGAGGTCTTGTGTCGGATACCAGTGCCAGATGCCGAGTTCAGCTGCATCCGTGGCAATGCGCAGGCGTCGTTCCTTCTCGCGCAAAGCGTCCTCGTTTTCCTTGCGAAGATGCGCGAGTTCCAGATGGGTGTGAACACGAGCCAGAAGTTCCCGCGCGCTGAATGGCTTGATCAGGTAATCGTCGACACCCTGTTCGATACCTTCGACACGCGCTTCTTCACCGGCACGCGCGGACAACAGAATGACCGGGATACTGCTTGTTTTGGGATCGGAACGCAATTCCCGCAGCAGGCCGAAACCATCGAGGAGCGGCATCATTACGTCGGTTAGAACCAGGGCGGGTTGGCGTTCGCGGATAGCTTCGAGAGCTGCCTGGCCATCAGGAACGGACTTCACTTCATAACGCTCACCGAGCAAGCGAGAAAGATAGTGGCGCATGTCGCTGTTATCGTCTGCGACCAAAATG
>JBAVNY010000415.1:0-10139 GCA_049691535.1 Candidatus Acidiferrum sp. | reverse complement strand
GTATAGCGAAGCGCGCTATGGGTAATGGAAACGCGGAACCGATCGTTGTCCGAGATTTCGCGATCGTAGCCCACGGAAAAGTCCCCGGAGTTTTCGGCGTTGCTGAAGTTCTCGACGACCGGTGGATCAAGGTAGCGATTGGAATGAAAGCCCTGTGCGCGCGCGGAGAAATGTTCTTTTTTTCTCACATACGAAAGGGCGAGCGAGCCGTTCAGGCCGTCAAAACTTCCTCCGCCGGCGACCAACTCTCCGTGCCAGCCGGCCGGATCGTTCGCATTGGTGCTTACTTCCACGACGCCGCCCAGTTTTCTGCCGTACTCGGCAGGATAACTTGCGGTCAGCACGCGCACCGAATCCACTTCACTGGAGTCAAATTCCGGAGCAAACGAGGGTGAACGGTTTTGCAGCAAAGGCTGACCATCGACCACGAATTGCACGTCGTATTCCGAGCCACGCGGGTGCAGCACTCCATTGGCCTCAAACAGCCAGCCCGGCTGTGATGCAACCAGGTCAAGAAGTTCGCGCCCAGGTTGCGTGTCCAACTGTTCGCGAATGGATTGTTGGCCGACTGTATAAAGCGTCCCGGTTCGCGTAGGATCCAAAAGTGTAAGGCTATCGCTGACTTGTACTTGAGTAGTGATCGGTGCAACGCCAAGCGTAATCGTCAGCTTTATGGGAACTTCGGAATGGACTTCAACAACCTGCGTCCAGGTGGCGAATCCCGCAGCGGTGAGATTCAGGCGATAGACACCGAAGGGAAGAGCTTGCACGGTGAAGTGGCCCTCGGAAGAGACTTCAAATGTGCGCTGGAATTCATTCCCGGTGCTGAGAATTAATCCGTGCGCGCTGACGGTTGCTCCGCCAGGATCGTGCACTTCGATCCTGATTTGTCCGCGTTGGGTTTGCGCGTTCACTGGCGGAGCTGGTATCAAGCATAGGACACCCGCAAGGATCAAAATCAGGCCGAATTTGGAGTTCAAGAAAGTCATTCGTACGCCAGGAACACCGACATCGGGTGCGGTCCAGAGACTATTTCGCAGAGCGGAATGCCCCCATTTTTAAGATAACACGCAGCATACAGGCTATCGGCAGAGTCTTAAATCGAGCGCACAATCACCAACTGCGACACCTGGCAGAGTGCGTCTAACGAATATTGCGCATCAAACTATTCAGGGCTACCTACCTCTGCCCAGGGCGAAACAGCTACCCTTCACAAGCCCGCAATGAAATTAGTTTATTGCTGAAGAGGGAATTGTTCATCGCGCGGTGATGGAGAACGTTTCCACGTGTGTGGCACAATCGAATAGAAGCTTGCTCGGCGACGGCAATTTAGGCCCGCTAAGGATTCACCCATTGACCCAGTCTCACGCGTATTTAAGCGCTTCCGCGAGCGCCCTCGGTTCGCGGCTAGTGCCCTCTGAAGAAGTCGACCTCGCATACGGCATGCCTGTAGGAAAGCTGAGGAATCGCGCAGGTATCGTATCGTTCGCATACGCCACTGAATCCGAAAACGAGGGATCTCTGGGTGCGCGTGCATGTCTGGATGTGCTGGCGCAATCCGGCGAAACGGCAAAAAGCATTGACTGGATTCTGGCGGCCAGCGAAACGCACCACGCGTTTCCATCGCTTTCGGCAGTTCTGCACGCTCGCTTGCAATTGCGAGAGGCATGCAACGCGTTGGATATGGGAAGTGGATGCCTGGCATTGCTGCAAACCTTGGCGGTGGCGCAGGCACTTCTGGAATCAGGACGAGCCAAAAAAATTCTTGTAGCTACGGCGGATGTCCATAGCCGGACCTTAGGTCCAGGCCGGACGGCGGGCGAGTTTGGCGGGCTTTTCGGCGATGGCGCAAGTGCGTTTCTGCTGAGCAGTGTGCCGCCTCCCGGACCAGCGTCTTGTGCATACCTGCTGGGCGATTTCTTTTTCGGTTGCGCAACGAAATATGCGGACGCGATTTGCGTGAGCGAAGCAGGAGACGGGCGGTTGGATGTGCAATTCAGCGGCGACGCACTTTCTCGCGCGGCAGTCAGTTGCATGGGGAAAGTCGTGGACGAAGTGGAGCGCCGCAGTGGGATTCCGCGCGCGGAGGTTGGCGCGTTCGCGACGCATCAACCAAATCCACGGCTGGTTACGTTGCTCGCCAAGCAGTTAAATGTGCCGCCCAAAACATTTCCGCCAATTGGCATCACCAGTGGGAATTTGGGATCTTCCATGTGTGGAGTTGCTTTAGACGCTGCGCTCACGGATGCAGCGGCGCAGCCAGTGGAGAAGAGACGGCCAGTGTTCCTTGCATCACTCGGTCCAGGTTTGCTTTATGGAGGCGGTTGGTTAGTTCCTGCTTCGGCCTAGAGTGTCACGCGATTCGCAGTGGTGTCAGTCGGTGCGACCCTTCCATCCCAAGAAAATCAGGGTGGCGTTCGAACCGCAAATTCCGTGGCAACCGGTGGCACCACACAACCCTGTGCGGGCGGCCATCCGGCATCGGTAGTGGAGTTGCGGCACAGCGTGATTAACGCGTTGGTTACTTCCGACGGGGACACCGCACCGTCCAGCGGTTCCGCGTACACCTTGTAGCTGCGTCCCACGCTCAAGCCTTCAATCTCGTAGTTTCCATCGAATTGTACTGGACCAGGCGCAACACAGCTCCATCCACCCATGGTGCCGGCAAATGACGCTACCGCTGGAAGCATCGATGGCCACAACGTGCGCGCCGAAAACGCCAGTTACGCCGGGAGGTGCCGTAGGCAACGAGATAAGGTTTGCGGGCACGATGTGGCCCTGAATCGAGCCTATGAACTGAGTGTCTGCAGGGTCGTGATAGAGAACCCGCAAACCGGTCCGATCGTCGTCACCCAGGGAAGCATCCGGCTGCTGAGGAGTCGGGCGCACACCAGAGAACGTATTTCATTCGAGAACAATTGACATTGGCGACCGCGACTTCAATAATCCGCGCATGCCACGACCGGATACCGCTCGGCGCGTAAAGAGCTATTCAGCGGGGAACGGATACGTCTACCAATATTATTTTTATGAAGTGAACCGCGTGCTTCACGAGGGAAACGCGGCAGTTGAATTCGTGTATGCGATTTCAGCGGACCGGTCTAACGGGTTTCCGGTGCGCATTTTAGTGTTTGAGACTGCGCTTGCGGCTTGGGCCAAGGCAAATGGGCGAGCGCTGACGAGCAGCGAAGAATATGCGGTAGCGAAGATGCGGCTTTTGCAAGCGCTTGATGAAGGAGCTGTCCCACACAATGCCACAGCTGGTCACTCTGAAATATTTTTCGTAGACGGCAGCAACCTGGAACTGTTCCTGCAGCAACTCAATATCTGAGAGCATCGCTAAATATAGATCAAGCCCAATACCTGCCGCTTTCGTTAAGATTCTAAAGATAAAATCGATTTCAATGCGCTGGCTAGATCTGGTTGCACAAAGGTGAAATTCAGGCGTTGCAATTTTTCTGGTAGGACACGCTGGCTAGAAAGCAGCAAGGCCTCGGCCATTTCTCCCAGGGCGAGGCGTAGCGCGAAGGCCGGCGCGGCAAACAGTGCGGGGCGATGCACCGCGCGTGCAAGAGCAGCGGTGAATTCAACGTTGCGGACTGGTTGCTGGGCAACGACATTGATTGGACCGCGGACCGCGCCATTCTCAATAGCAAGGCGCAGAATATTCACAACGTCTTCCACCATGATCCAGCTCATCCACTGTTTTCCGCTGCCCAGTTTGCCGCCCACGCCCAGCCGGAAAGGCTTCAGCATCCTTGGGAATGCCCCACCGACCTTTGCCAGAATAATGCCGAAGCGTGCAAGCACTACCCTGATGCCTAAAGCTTCCGCCTTCATGGCTTCGGCTTCCCATTCTTTGGCGATTCCACTAAGAAAGTCTGGGCCCGGCGGGCTGCCTTCCGTGAGGATTTCGTCGCCGCGATTTCCGTAATAGCCGATGGCGGAAGCTGAAATGAGCACGCGAGGGCGGGCGGCCATTCGCGCCAGCGCGTTCACCAATGAGCGGGTCGTGTCGATGCGGCTGCTGACCAGCAGTTGTTTACGAGACTCGGTCCAGCGGCCATCGGCGATTGGAGCGCCGGCAAGGTTGACGACCGCGTCGGCACCAACGGCCGCTCCTCCCAATTCTCCGGTGGCCGGGTTCCAGTTCACATCGAAACCGTGGGTTGGCGCCGATCCGATGTTTTGTCCGGGCCGGACCAGCCGGCACACGGTGTGTCCGGCGCGCTGCATCTCCGCAACTAAGGCGGTGCCGACGAGGCCCGAGGAGCCCGTCACCAGAATCTTCATTTCGTCCTCTCCTAACGTGGTACGGCTGCATAACGCGGTCGTGCGGATGGCCTGCTGGCCGGGCGTCTGCTCACAGGGTACAATTTTTGTATGGCCTCCGTCCTGCCGACGATACAAGTAAAAGTCCTATTTTTTGGGGGCATTCGCGAGCTAGCTGGGGTTCGCGAAGAGCCGCAGGAGATTCCCGTGGGCGCAACCCTCGCAGACTTATTCGCTTCTTACGTGAAGCGCTTTCCCAAGTTAGCGGAGTTCCGCGGCTCGCTGGTGGCTTCGCGTAACCAGGAATTTGCGGCTTGGGACACGCAGCTGAAGCCGGGCGACGAAATTGCGTTTCTACCGCCGGTCAGTGGCGGGTAGAGTATCGAAATATGCCCGACAATCCAATAAACGACAGGCTAGAGTTGGTTAAATCGCCAATCGATTTTGATGGACTAGTGCGTTTCGTGCGCGCCGAGAAAGATGGCGCGATTGTTACCTTCGACGGCTTTGTACGCAATGAATCGCATGGACGCGCGACCGAGTACCTGGAATACGAAGCCTATGAAGCGATGGCCGTAGCAAAAATGCAGGAAATCGCGGCGTATCTTCATGACAAATTCGCGATTCACCGCGTTGCAATCGTGCACCGATTGGGCAGGCTCGAAATTGGCGAGACGAGTGTCTTTATCGCTGTCAGCGCTCCCCACCGCGCGGCAGCATTCGACGCATGCCGGTATGCGATCGATACACTGAAAAAGACTGTGCCCATCTGGAAAAAAGAGTATTTTGCAGATGGTGCGGTGTGGGCGGATGGGGAACTGCCTCCGGTACCGCGCAGTTCAAAAAGTGCATCCTAATAATAGATGAACAGACCGCCTCGGAGAGCCTCCTTTAATATAATCATTGGGTTCGTGCTACTCGCGTGTGCGTGTGCCCTATTCGCACAAGATAAGCCCGACCGGCCACCTTGGGCCCAGCCTTCGACCTCCAGCCAGGAAAAGTCTACGGAACCGCAATCCAAAGAAAAAAAATCAGATCAAAGTTCGCAGCGCGGCACGATCAAGGTGAATGTCAACCTGGTAACTGTGCTGGTGAGCGTGCTGGACGAGCACAACCGTCCCGCGCCGGATCTGCCGATTGAAGCGTTCCAGATCTTTGAAGAAGGAATACAGCAAAAAGTCGACGTATTTGAGTCCGAGACCAAGCTTCCACTCGACTTGGCTTTAATGATCGATTCCAGTTTGAGTGCCCACAAGGAAATCGCCTTCGAGCGGGATGCCGCTACCCATTTCATCAAACAAATATTGCGACCGGAAGATCGCTTGGCAGTGTATGCGTTTGATGAAACGGTGACGCTGATTTCTCCCTTTTCGAGCAACGTCGGGGTGTTGCAGGATGCGGTGCGCAGAATTCCCGACGGAGCTGGCACGTCGATCTACGATGCCCTGCTGCTCGGGTCGCAGGCGCTTCAGAAGCGTCCAGGCGAACGCCGACGCGTGATTATCATGGTCACGGATGCGGGAGAGACGACCAGTCGAGCCGATTTTGAAGCAGCACGAAAGGCCGCGCTTCGTGGCGAGGTTTTGCTCTACACCATCGTAATCCGCCCAGTGAAGAATGAAAACGGCAGGAACAGTGCGGGCGAACACGCACTGCAAACGATAACGGAAACCACTGGCGGGGCGATGTTCTATCCGGATTCGCCGCAGGAACTTAGTGCCATTTTTGACCGTATCGACAACGAGCTTCGCACTCAATACCGCCTCGCGTACTATCCGAATCCGCGCGGCCCCGCCAATACTTACCGTACAATTGAAGTGAAGGTTTTGCCCGGTTACACGGCAAGGCATCGCACCACGTATTTGAGCGGCCAGCAATAGTTGGCCGCGGAGATCAGAGAACGCCGAATGACGAAGACTTATTTGGAAGCAGCCGTTGAAATTGCTCGTGAAGCGGGCGCCATTCTCCGCGAAGAAACCACGCATCCGCCGGATATTGCCTACAAAGGAGAATTCGACCTTGTCACACAGGCGGACCGCCGGTCTGAGCGCTTGATTGTTGAAAAGTTGCAGAAGTATTTTCCCGAGCATGCCGTGGCCGCCGAGGAAGGAACCGGCAAAGAGACAACCTCAGAATTCCGCTGGCACGTCGATCCTCTCGACGGAACCACGAATTTTGCGCATGGGTATCCGTTCTTTTGTGTGTCCATGGCGCTGGCCAAGAAAAACGAAGTGATACTCGGAGTTATCTACAATCCCATCTTTGAAGAGATTTTTGTTGCAGCGCGCGGCGACGGAGCCTCTTTCAACGGAAAGCGCATTCACATCTCGAAGATTTCCACTCTGAACAAGAGTCTGCTCTGCACCGGCTTTCCCAACCACAAGAGGCTGGCCAATCCGAATATTCACTATTACTGGGACTTCACGCTCAAGTCGCATGGCGTGCGGCGTGATGGTTCTGCTGCGTTGGACTTGGCTTACGTAGCCGCTGGCCGGTTCGAAGGCTTCTGGGAATTTGGGCTTAAGCCCTGGGATACCGCGGCGGGCGTGATTTTGGTGGAGGAAGCAGGTGGCAAGATCACCGATCTGGATGGAAAACCATACCAGCTAGGCGGGACCTCCATTCTAGCGACGAATGGGCTTGTTCACGACGAAATGCTGCAACTAGCCTCGGAAATCGCGTCGCGGAAAACGCTGTCGCTTCCCTAGATCGTCTTAATTATCCTGAATCCTCGAATTACGTAGCCTCATCAAAATGATGCCTGGACCCGTGTCTAAGGTCCAACGGAAGGCTGATTGGGTCTTCACGGAATTCTTATGTCCCCGGAGCTAATCTTTTCAAGCAACGACATCTCGTGACTGAATTCCTCGAAGTGCGACCCGGTCCGCGACTTCCGAAAATATCGTTGCGGCAAATGAGTGAGGGGAAAATCCATGCGCAATGTGTTGGATCATAAGCATCTGTTTTGGTTCGCTGCGGTGTGTGCTCTGGTGCTGGGCACCGCTGGCGCCGTGCGGGCCGATGATGATAGTAAGAAGAGTACGGAGGTGATTTCTGCGCCGGCAACCAAGACGCTGGCGACGCCGAAGAGCGAACCTGGCTTGACAGATCGTGAACGCATGCTCCTAGACCGCGTCGAGCAACTCGAAAAGCGAGTGGAAGAGTTGGAAGCGAAGCAGTCCGGCGTTGCGACAGCGGCGACCCAGCCGGCGACTGTGGGAGCCACGAATTTGGCGGCTGGCGCTCCAGGCAGCAGTTCGCCAGCGAATTCGACATCGAATCCGTTGGAAGCGAACATGTCGGCCAAGGACCCCGCCACTATCGGGACGGTCGCTCCACCTGTCGGCAAGCCAAAGCAGGATCAAACTACGCCGGCGACTGCGGCTGCGAGCAACGGAAAGCCGGGGTATGTCGAACCCTTTTCCGATGCGGACTGGACGTGGCTGAACGGCAATGCGCGCACCAAGGAAATATTCTGGGATACGAAATTCTTCACTCCAGAAATTAGAGCGGACACGCACTACGTTCTTGATTTCAATCACCCGACAGACCATTCCATTGGGGGCTCGAGCGAGTTGTTTCGATCGAGCGAAGTTCAGCTGGAACAACTTGGTGTTGGTGGCGACTTCCACTATGACAACGTGCGCGCGAGGTTGATGACGCAGTTCGGGATGTATTCCGCAACCACGCCACGTAATGACCCGAGTCCAGGACATGGCCAGTGGGACCTACCAACAGCGTACCGTTATATATCCGAGGCCTACGGCGGATATCACATCAACGCGTTGCACGGAATCAACGTGGACGCGGGAATCTTCATGTCATACATCGGTTTATTCAGCTACTACAACTTCGACAACTGGGCCTACCAGCCTTCCTATGTTTCTTCGAACACTCCGTGGTTTTTCAATGGCGTGCGCGTGCAGATATTCCCTACAGCCCACCTGAAGATCGAGCCGTGGTTCATCAACGGATGGCAGTCTTACGCTTCGGCGAATCACAATCCGGGCGTCGGTGGACAGATTAAGTGGACGCCGAAGCCCTGGCTGAACATTATTTCGAATAACTACGGAGTGGGCGAAGACGACCTGTTCATCAAGGGCCGCAGCCGCATCCACACCGACGACAGCATTGAGATTAAGTACTACGACAATCCGGAGAGGACTCTCGACAAGATGGCATTTTCTCTAACCGGCGACTTGGGTTGCGAATATGGATCGGGCGTGAGTTGCTATGGCGATAAGAAGGGCGGACCGAAGCAGAGCTTCATCGGTTACATGTTCTATAACCGCTTCTGGTTCCACCGCGATATGTTCGGAGTAACTGTTGGTGGTGGACAGATAAACAATCCGGGACGCTACCTAGTCCTGATTCCGCCCATCAACGGAGAAGGCGCGATCTCTGCGGCGACAAACTCTCCTTACTTTACGGGGAACCCTGGCGATCCCTTCAAGGCGTGGGATTCGTCAATCACGTTTGACTATATGCCCAAGCAATACATCACGTTCCGCTGGGAATATGACTATCGCCATGCCAGCGTGCCGTATTGGACGGGCCGTGGCGGCATCACGCCTCCGGGGGGTAACAATGGTTCCCCGCAGTTCTTCACGTGCAGCGGTGGCGGAACGTCAGGGCAAACCAGCCTTGCCGCGGCGGAAACGGCTTGTGGCGGGGGACTCAGCAGCGTTTGGTTCCCAGACCTTCGCAAAGACGAATCGTTCATCGATATGTCGATTCTCGTGAAGTTTTAACGGCGCGGTTTCGATTCTGGTGAATGGTGTGCTGTAGTCGATGAACGTGCTCGGGCTGATGAACAGAGATACTGCTTCGTTTGCCCGAGCTCACGCACAGAGGACTAGGAACAGCTAACGATCGAGATTTCAGTGCTACTTACCGACGAAGCGGCTTGCCGTCAGATCCGATTTCGTCAATTCTTTGACGTTTAGCTCGCCTTTCTTGGTCTTGTCCAAATGTTCGAATTCCGCTTCCATAAACTTCATATACTCCTGCTTGGAAACCTGGCCCTTGCTGTCGGTATTCATCAGGAGCAGCAGTTGCTTGACTTCGCCTTCACCCATAGCCAGTCTGTCTTGTGGCTTGGGAACAGAGGCCTTCTGCGCCGCCGCAGTCCCGAGAATGGTTGCAGCCGCAACCAAGGTGAGGATGACCACTATGATTCGTCCGCGGTTTTTTGGCGTGAGCATGCTGGACTCCTTGCAACGCCGCGTGATTGGGGCGACGGCTTAGTCGGGACACTAAAGTGGAAGCCCGACGCGGCAAATGTACACCCAAGCGCTGGTGACCGTTTCTGCAAAAAACGCATGCATCAAATCAAATTACTTGAGCGCCGAGGCGGACGGCGGTGTATGCCGTGGTGTTTTTCTGGTGGCAGGCTAAGGGATTTGGACCGAGCTACTTGTTGCCCAAGGAAGTGTAATCCCGATATAGCTTGGTGATCGCGTCACCCACCGTGAATCCCCAGGCCCAAATGGCGAGAGTTTTAAACTTTTCGGGAACTACATAGCGGTCCCGGGCTTCGGACACGGGTACCCCGGCCTTGTACATTTTTTCGGCCTGTTCGGCGATATCGTCGAACACTTCGCGCAGCCTCTGAACGCCCTCTTGCCCACAAATCGGGCCGTGCCCGGGCACGAAAAGCGTGTCTTTGTCCCAAGAGGCAAAGGTCTTCAGCGTGGACCGCCAGCCGGAGATGGTGGCCTGATCATCGAAGCAGGCGGGGTACGCTCCATTGAAAATCAAATCGCCGGTGAAGACGACTCTCTGTTCGGTCACGCGGACAACGAGGTCGGTACCAGAGTGGCCGGGATAGGTTTCGATGCTGAGTTTCAGATTACCCAGATCAACAG
>JBAVNY010000414.1:0-12824 GCA_049691535.1 Candidatus Acidiferrum sp. | reverse complement strand
GCATCGGACGTAGTGGTGGTGGGCGGCGACTATCAGGACCCGAAAAGTGCGTACAAAAATGCAGCAATTTCCCATGATTTTGGGGAAACCTGGCAGCTGGCCAAGAATCTTCCGGGCGGTTACCGCTCGGCTGTTGCGTATTTTGCAGGAGGATTCGTGACGGTTGGTCCTAGCGGTGCCGAATTAAGCACCGACGGGCTAAATTGGGAGCACATGGAAGCGACGAATCTAAACGCGATCGGTTTCGATAGGGGAAAAGGGTGGGCAGTGGGAAGCAAAGGCAGCGTTGCCCAGCTTGTAGATCACCTCCAATACAACATTCAGAATTTCGATGCAGCCCGCCCACTGGCCGGACGATAGAAGGCGAACGAAGCCGAGTCTGACCGGAATCCAGCAACAACCGGTGTCTTGAAATCCTAAAATCAGTGAAATCGTAAAATCAAAGCTCTGCGGAAGCGTTGAATTACGGCGTGGTTTGGGATGGGTAGGCTTTCGTCCCATCCGGCGAAAATTCGAAACGGATTAGCCATTCGCTGGGTACGCTGTGACCGTTATTTTCGGGCGAAGCAAACTCCCATTCCTTGGCGGCTTGCAGGGCTTGTTGAGCAAAATACCTACTGGGACCCGCGGCTTCCAGGTCGGCGTTCGAAACTCTGCCAGCGGGATCTACGTGAGCGCGAACGGTGACGCGGACAGTGCCGCGAATGGTGTTGAGCGCTTGCTTCGAAGGTGTGGGCAGGACTTGATTCAGAACGTCCCCTGAATTTTGCGAAGCGGGGGAAGGCGTGGCTGCGCTGGCCGGCGTTTTAGCTTCCACATTTGAACTTGCTACAGGCGACGCAGGACGAGCTGTTGAGGGCGTAGCGTTCGTCGAGTCAGCAGGCGGCTTCGGCGTTGGCGATGCAGCGGGCGGCGCAACTTCCTGCTTTGGTCGAGGCGCTTCGGTGCGATGCGACGGCGTGGTGACACTACTGGTATTTTTTGCCGAGGTGGTCGCTGAACCTAAGGCCGGCTGATGCCGGAATAGGCGGGGAAGCGCCAGCACCGCAATCAAAATGATGGTACCCGCCAACAGAATAGGCACGACGTAATTCGGTAGTACGAAATCGCGTTCGGAGGGCGGTGGCGAAATTCTTGGAGAAGGCTTCTGAGCGCGCGGATAGCTGGTGGTGGGTGGGGGAGTTACGGGCAACCTGGAAAGGGGAACGGCGGGCTCGCGCGAAAGAGGCACGTTGAGGGGCTCAAATTGCACGGAGGATGGTGTTTGCGAGGGCGATGCCTGGCTTGCGGTGGCACCTGCTGCCACGGCAACAGCGATCGGTTCGTAGGCTGGAGGCGGAGCGGGAGCAGGATCGGGATTCGGAACAACCTGCGGGCCGAGGCGGGCAGCGATCTCGGAACTGCTCCAGCGATCCCTAGGATTACGCCGTAGCGAGCGTCGAGCAATCTCCTGGAAAGGCTGCGGAATCGCTTCGGGGAGTGCGGGATCTTCGTTGTCGTTGAAAGGCAGAGCGGCGGTTTGCTGAGTAAGAGTTTCGACTAAGGTTTGGCCAAGGGACCAGATGTCGCTGGCCGCTTCGATCGGTGCGGCGGCGTTCTCTGGAGCGTCGTACACGTCGCTATCGCGTTGAGCCGCGCGCGGATCGCCGATGGGGATAACGGTGTCGCTGGCGAGTTTGAGGTAATCTCCAGCGGCCAGGATGTTCGAAGGCTTGATGTGTCCATGGGCCAGACCCTTGCCGTGCAGGTAGACCAGGGCGTCTACCACGGGATCGAGCATCTGTTGGGCTTCCTCGAGACTCAGCGGGCGTTGCGGAAGAATCTGGGCTAAGTTTTCTTCGGCAAATTCCATGACGACGTAGAGCAAATCCATGTCGGTGATGCGGCAGCGTCCGGTGTGATAGATGGGCAACAAGCCGGGGTGACGAAGTTGGGCAATGTGGCTCCAGTAGGTGAGCTGCTTCTCTGCGCCGGGCGTATCGGCGGAGATGAACTTGATGGCGGCTTTTCCGTTTTCGGTATCGGCATAGTCGGTGAGGAATACGGCGCTATGCTCGGTGTGAGCTAGATATTGTCGCAGGGGGAAGCGATCATCGACGCTGAGCCCAATCCACTGTTTCCATATCTCACTCATGGCGCACCTCGAAGACTAAAGCTGACCGCAAGCGTGACGCGATTGCAAGGCGCGTTCGCAGCGGAACGATGAGATGGCAGGCGCTGGGCTAGGAAAATACTGTTGAGCAGGCGCCAGGGGCTGGGCGCTTGTCGGGGTCCATTTTCGCACGAAAGCGGCAGGGGCATACAACGAATAGATGTTAACTGTTTGGGCGCAGAACAGGCTCCGAAGTGGGTTGGGGAGGCGGGGTTGGCTAGGTGGATATCTGTTGAGTTGAGGGTTTACTACGGCTGTTTCTGCTTGTTGATGGCATCCTTCGCGTCTTGAGCGGCTTGCTTGGTTTTCTCGACTGCTTTTTGAGCGGCGCGCTCGGTTTTTGCCTGGATATCTTTGGCGGTGTCGGAGTTGGCGGCCTTTTGGGTGTCGGCTGCAGCGTTGTCGACGGCCTTTTTAGTGGCGTCGAGGGCGTCGGAAGCGGTCTGCTTCATGGCGTCGCTGGTGACCTTGGCGTCATTGGTGAGCTTTTTGGTGTCCGACTGACTGCAACTGCAAAGGGCGAGAATGGAGAGCACGGAGCATGCTAAGAAAACCTTGTGATTCGAATTCATTGATATCTCCTAAGCGAGCGGTACGAATGAGCCGGATACACACGAAAAGATGGCGACATTTAGGCAGGTGCCCCGCTACATGGAGCGAATCTTCATGTAACGGACGAGATCGGGGAGCATGCTGACTGCGGCGATGGTTACGAGAGCGAGAAGCAGGCTCCTGCCGAGAATTCTTGTGGTTCCCACGTGGTTAGTCACCTGAATACCCCTTTCCCGGCTACAGTATCTAGCGCGTACGGAGCCGCACATACAGCGAAGCACGTAAATCGCGACACATTTTCGTGCGGTCGTTCACGCACGACGCCTTAATCAGGGGAAAGGCAAGTCGTGTTAACGGAGCTTATCGACGAATCTTCATGTCGAAAGTGATTAAGACGCGCCAATCTGCGGCAATCCTGGCAATCCTAATGTTACAAGCGCTTCAGATTCGGTGCCGCTATCTTTACAAGTCATTCACATTGTCTTCACACGGCTATCACCACAGGCTATGTCTCTCTTGCGACAATACTTGTCATCCATGAATCCAGAAGGTCGAGAAACCGGGCATGCCTACCAGAAAGAGATGTCGTACGGTAGACTGCTACCCATGCGTTCTCGGCCGCGCGAGATCAACATGAAGCGTATTTTGATCATTGAAGACGATCGAGACATCGTCGAACTCGTCCGGTATAACCTTGCCAATGAAGGGTTTCAGGTGAACGCGGCCCTGGACGGAAGCGCCGGGCTGACCTCGTTAAAGAAGACCCCTCCGGACCTGCTGCTTCTCGATTTGATGCTCCCCAAAATGTCGGGTCTGGACATTTGCAGGGAGATCCGTAAAGACGACTCGCTGAACCGGCTGCCGATCCTGATGCTGACGGCGCGGGGCGATGAAGCGGACCGCGTGGTGGGACTGGAGATGGGCGCGGACGATTACGTGACCAAGCCGTTCAGCCCCCGAGAACTCATAGCCCGCGTAAAGGCACTGTTGCGTCGAGCCGAACCTCCGGCGGATTCGCCGCGAATATTGGAAATCGGCAGGCTGGCGATTGACCCAGCGTCGTATCGCGTAAGCCACGGCGGGAAGCCGGTGCCACTGAGCACGCTGGAGTTTCGCTTGTTGTATTATCTGGCGTCTCGCCCGAACCGTGTGTTTACCCGCGACCAGTTGCTGGATGCGGTGTGGGGCACGGATCGCTTTGTAACGCCGCGCAGCGTAGATGTGTATGTGCGGCGGCTACGCGAGAAGATAGAATCGGACCCGGAGAATCCCCTGCACCTAAAGACGGTGCGTGGCGCAGGGTATTTGTTCGAAACTCGTGCAGCGTAAACTTTTCTGGAAGCTCGCGCTAACCTTCCTGGCGCTTTTGCTGAGCGTTTTGCTCGCAGTTGATTTCCTTGCCGAGCGCGCCCTACGAAAAAACTACGAGAGTGACGGATTCCGGCAACTGCAGGCTCTCTCCCGCATCATCCGTTTGCAACCACTGGCGTTGAGCAGCGTGCCGCCAAAGACTCCTGAAGACATCGCTACATTGAACAACTGGGTGGCCAGCGCCGCGACCAGCGGAGCGCGGGTCAGTGTCATCACCACCGAAGGCCGAGTGTTGGCGGATTCACAGACGGAACCATCGACGATGGAAAACCACCTGGATCGGCCTGAAGTGCGTGACGCGCTGCAAAAAGGCGAAGGCCGTTCCATCCGGCAAAGCGTTTCGATTAACAAGCCACTGTTGTATTACGCGGTGCGAGAAAACATCGTGGGCGATACGCCGATCGTCGTGCGGCTAGCGCTGCCGATGGAAGATGTGGATTCGCAGTTGGGAATCTTCCGGACGAAATTGTGGCTGTGGTCAATATTAATTTTGGTGTTGGCTGGGACAGTTTCCATGCTGTTTTCGCGTTCGTTCACGGAGCGGATAGAACGACTGCGGGAATTTTCGGGGCGAGTGGCGGAGGGTGATTTTAGGCCGCTGCCGCCGGATGGCACGGGGGACACGCTCGAAGCATTGGGATATTCGCTGAATCAAACGGCCACGCGTCTGGATCGGACGATTCGAACGCTGACGGAAGAGCGGAATTTATCGTCGGCAATTCTGGGTTCGATGGTGGAAGGCGTGGCAGTGGTGAACGGAGCAGAGCGCCTGGTGTTTGCGAATCCGGGATTTGCAGCGATTCTCGGGCTGGATGTTCCGCCGGTGTCAGGAAGTTCGTTGTTGGAAGTTGTTCGTCAGACGGAATTGATTGAGGCGGTGCGGCGAGTATTGGCTGGGGAGCCCCGGGTGGAGGCAGAGATCGCGACCGGCACATTGAGGCAGCATTACTTCGCGGCGACAGTGGCCTCGGTACGCGCGGGAGAGACGTCGGGCGCGGTGATTGTGCTGCACGACATCACGGAATTGAGAAAGTTGGAGAGAATCCGGCGGGACTTTGTGGCCAATGTGTCGCATGAATTCCGCACGCCGCTGACGGCGATTCAAGGATTCACGGAGACCCTGCTGGCGGGAGCGATGGACGACCCGCAAAATCGGCTGCGTTTTCTGGGCATTATCCTGGAACATTCGAGGCGGCTGGCGAGGCTGACGGAAGATCTATTGAAATTGTCGCAGATGGATGCGGACCGGCTGGAATTGGAAGTACGACGGGTGAGTGTGAGCGTTCTGGTGGAGTCGTGCTACGAAACAGCACGGCATCGCGCGGCGGAAAAAGAGCTGAATCTTTCGCTGGATTTGCCACCGGGAATACCAGATGTTTCGGGCGATGCGCGGCGCTTGCAGGAAGTGCTGCAAAATCTGCTGGACAATGCAAATCAATACACGCTGCCGGGTGGAAAAATCACGCTGAGCGTGCAGCGACGCGCTGAGGAAGTGATATTCACCGTGTCCGACACAGGAATCGGTATTCCGCAAGCCGACCAGCCGCGAATTTTCGAGAGATTTTATCGAGTGGATGCGGCTCGTTCGAGAGAAGCTGGTGGCACCGGGCTTGGTCTGGCGATTGCCAGGCATTTGATTGAAGTGCACGGCGGTCGGATCTGGGTGGAAAGCGAATTGGGAGTTGGATCGAAGTTTCACTTTTCAGTGCCGGTGTTTGACGCAGAGCGGGCGACGGCGCGAACAGCGGTATCGGCGAGCGGAGCCGGACGAATACGCGGGAATTTCCCTGCTGCAAGCTAGTACTCTCTCGTCTTATTCATCCTTTTGTTAACGAGCTGTAACGTTGCATGTGTAGATTGATGATGCAGCCTGCGGAAGTGTGTCTTTTTTCGCTCCACCGAGGAGGCGCGATGGCAACACCGGCCGGACTAACAGAAGTGGTGCTCTACGACACGCTGGTGAACTATCTGATCTCGATGGCACGCGTGGTAGAGACGGCGATGAACCGTTCTCTGGACGCGATTATTGGATTCGACAACGCGCGAACCGCCGGATTGCCCGGAGAAGTTTTCCTACTGGAACCGCGAATCAACGAAATGGAAATCATGATCGACGAGCACGCCATACGGTTGTTGCGGCGTGGATCGTTTACCGATGACGAGATGCGTTTGATCGTGGCGGCGCTGAAGATTACGAATGATCTGGAGCGCATTGGCGATATCGCGGTGAATCTGGCGGAGCGGGTTATTTCGCTGCGGGAGATGCCGGACGCGAAAATTCCCGAAGAATTAGGGCCAATGGCGGAGGCGGTGCGCTCGATGGTGAGCCGCAGCCTGGGCGCGTTGATTTTTCGAAACGCGGAGATGGCGTCGCAAGTGTTGGAAAGCGACGACGTGGTGGACCAGTATCGCGACCGAATTTTCGAAAAGTTGATGGAGCACATGACGCAGGACGTGGCACTGGTCACGCCGGGGATGCAGTTTGTGCTGGCGACGCGGCATCTGGAGCGCATTGCGGACCACGCGACGAATATTGCGGAAGACATAATTTTCTGGGTGCGGGGTCTGGATGTGCGGCATGGACGCGGTATAGCGATGCGACCAGATACCGAAGATGTGACCACGCACGGAGCGGCAGAGGTCACCGAGAATTCACATGGGCTTCATTCGGGCTTGACGGCCAAGTGCGAGACTCAACGCGTTTGACCTTCACTCAATATCCTACCCAAGGGACCGGCGCACCCCTGGCATCGGTCCCTTCTCCTCCCTCCCAAAGTTTATAAGGCACGCTACGGGATACATCCTCTTGACCCTGAATCCGAGTCCAACTAATGTCTTAAACAGGGAAAAATGAATCTCGTAGGGCACAAGTCGAGCAAAAGTCGCGGATACTGGCAGATAGGTATCTCGGCGTTGCTGATTGCCCTGGTCCTCTACAACCCGTTTCTGGTGCTGACGAAGCACACGGATGGACCGGAGTTTCACCGGTTGGCGAGCCATCGCGCGACCGTAGGCGCATCAGAAATGGACCATTTCACCCCGGTACAAGCGGAGAGGGTGGAGCTGGACGCGGCCGTGGAAGAAATAGACACGGCCAGTTTGGTCGCCGAGGAAAACGACGCACCCGCGCCGGATTTTCTGCAAGAAGAAGGATTGCCGCCACAAACGGAGCTGATAAGCAGCACCTGGTTCCGTCCGCCGCCAACGCAGTAATTCCATCGCGCAAGAGTTCTTAATGATCCGTGGATAAGTCCGCCCATGAACGTGACATGGTGTTGGGTTGGTATTTCGTATTTAGGTCCCCTACCCCGGTGCAACTGACCAGACGCCTCGGTGCAGGCGTCAGGAAAAGGATATGACGACAAAAAAGTTACTGATTATTGCCGCGCTGGTGGTGCTGGCGATCGTGGTGTTTTTTGGATTTTTCCGTCACGGAAAGACCGAGGCGGATGACACCAACGGTGCAGAGAAGGCGGCCGGTGCGCCGGTGGCGGCGGTGGTCCGGGTGGGTAGCGGAACGCTGGGAACGCCGTTGACGTTAGCGGGCGCGTTCAAACCATTCCAGGATGTGGACATTCACGCGAAAGTCGCAGGCTACATCAAGAAGATGTACGTGGACGTGGGAACGCGAGTGCAAGAAGGCCAGACCATGGCGATGCTGGAAGTGCCGGAATTGGCGGCGCAGTTGGCGGGAGCGGATGCGGCGGTGCGGCGTTCCAAGGAAGAGATTCGGCGTGCAGAGGGAGACGTGCAACGAGCGAAGTCCGCGCACGCGGCTGCGCATGCGATGAATGCGAGACTGCAGGCAGCGTCGGATCAGCAAGCGGGATTAGTGGCGCAGCAGGAAGTGGACGATGCGCGCGCCAAGGATTTAGAGGCGGAAGCGCAGGTGTCCAGCGCGCAAGCGGCATTGAGCGCGGCGGAGCAGGCGTTGGACGTGGCGGTGGCGGAACAGGCGCGGTACCGGGCGCTTTCCGATTACACGCGAATCAGCGCGCCATTTTCCGGAGTGGTGACGGTGCGGTACGCGGATGTGGGATCACTGATTGCGGCGGGAACTTCCAACGATACAACTGCGGAACCGGTGGTGCGGTTGGCGCAGATTTCCGTGCTGCGACTGGTGCTGCCGGTGCCAGAGTCGATCGCCGGGCAAATCCGGCTGGGCGACGCGGTAAAGGTGCACGTGCAAGCGCTGAATCAAGACTCGGTGGGGAAAGTTTCGCGATTCGCGGATGCGCTGGATCAACAGACGCGGACGATGCATACGGAAATTGATTTTCCGAATCCGGACGGGAGATTGCTGCCGGGAATGTATGTGGAAGCGCGGATTGGCGTAGCCGAAAAGAAAAACATGCTGACCGTGCCGTTGGAAGCGGTGGAGATGAATGGATCCGAGGGCACGGCGCTGGTGGTGAATTCGCAAAATGTGATCGAGGAACGGAAAGTGCAATTGGGGTTGCAAGGCAGCACGCGGGTGGAAGTGGTGTCTGGGTTGAGCGAAGGGGAGCGGGTGGTGGTGGGCAGCCGCAATGAGTATCGAGCGGGAATGAAGGTAACGCCGAAAGAGATTAACGTGGCACAACCGGGCGCGGCGGGTGAGAAGTAATGCCAAAGTTCGCGCTGGCGTATCCGTACTTCATCATCATGCTGTGCCTGGTGGTGGCGGTGGTGGGGGTGACGACGGTAGCGCGCATGCCGGTGGACCTTTTCCCGCAAATCAATATTCCGGTGGTGGTGGTGGCGACATTCTATTCGGGGATGCCGCCGCAGCAGATTGAAGCGGACATCACCAATACGTTCGAGCGGTTTTTTACGCTGGCGAGCAATTATGATCATTCGGAGTCGCGCTCACTGACGGGTGTGAGCCTGATTAAAATTTATTTCCAGCCGGGAACGGATGCCAACGCAGCGCTGAGCAACATTGCCACGCTGGCGATGGCGGATCTGAGGCGGTTGCCACCCGGAACACTTCCGCCGGTGGTGCTGAAGTTCGACGCTTCGAGCCTGCCGGTGTGCCTGGTGACCTTGAAGGGGCAGGGACTGAACGAGACGCAGTTGAAAGACCTGGCACAGTTCCAAGTGAGGAACCAGATTGCCAGTGTGCCCGGGGCTTCCGTCCCGCAGCCGTTTGGAGGAACGTACCGGCAAATTCAGGTGTATGTGGATCCAGTGAAACTGGAAGCGCACGAGTTGAGCCTGATGGATGTGGTGCAAGCGGTCAATGATTCGAACTTGATTTTGCCGGCGGGCGACGTGCGCATAGGAAACCGGGACTACAACATCTACGCGAACAGCCAAGTGGAGACGCCTGACGATGTCAATCGAATTCCCCTGAAGTCCGTAGGACTGGGGTCGGTGTTGGTCGCGGATGTGGGCAAAGCCGAGGATGCCGGAGCGATTCAGACCAATATCGTGCGTATTGACGGGCAAAGATCGGTGTATATCCCGGTGCTGAAACAAGGAGGTGGCAGCAATACCATCGCGATTGTGAATGGCGTAAAGGAAGCCACAAAACACCTGGTGGACATTCCGGAAGTGTTGAAAACGGCGGTGGTGTTTGACCAGTCGGTGTTCGTGAAGACGGCGTTGAAGAACCTGCTGAAAGAGGGCGGGATAGGACTAGTTCTGACCGGGTTGATGATTCTTTTGTTTTTGGGCAGCCCGCGAGCGACCTTCGCGGTTTTGTTGTCGATTCCGCTGTCGGCGCTGGCGTGCCTGCTGGTGATCAGCGGAATGGGTGGGTCAATCAATACCATGCTTCTGGGGGGGTTGGCGCTGGCATTGTCGCGACTAATCGACAACTCGGTGGTGGTCCTGGAGAACATTTTCCGATTCATGGAGCAAGGGACACCGCCTCGGGAGGCGGCGGAGAAAGGCGGAACGGAGATTGCGCTGGCGGTGCTGGCGGCGACCTGCACAACGTCGATTGTGTTTTTCCCGGTGACGCTGTTTTACGGAGTGAGCCGTTATCTATTCACGGACCTGGCGTTGGGAGTGGTGCTATCGATTTTTGCATCGTATGTTTTCGCGCTGACGGTGGTGCCGTTGTATTGCGCGCAGTTCATCCGGGTTGAGGCGCACGGAGAAGCGGGGCCCGAGCACGCGAAAGGGATATTGTCGAGGGTGGTGCGTCAGTTTAATCAATACTTCCAAAAATTGCTGGACTACTACGAGGCAAAGGTGAAGCGCGCTCTGGAGAAACCGGGATGGACGACGGTGTACATCCTGGGGGGAATCGTGTTGTCAGTAGGGCTGATTTTCCCCTTCGTGGGGCGAGCGTATTTCCCGCGCACGGATCCGGGGCAATTCGTGATTAACGTGAAGGCGCCGACGGGAACCAGATTGGAACTGACCGATAAATACATAGCGCAGGTCGAAGAAGTAATTCGATCGGTGATCCCGAAGAGCGATTTTCAGATGGTCGTGTCCAATATTGGAATCACTCCTGACTTATCTTCGATTTACACCACCAACTCCGCGATGCACACAGCCTTCGTGCAGGTGAACCTGTCGGAAGAGCACAAGGTAGGCAGCTACGAATACATGGAACGGGTGCGGAGAAAACTAGCCGAAGAACTGCCGCAGTTGAGCATTTATCTGCAGGCCGGGGGCCTGGTGGACTCTGTCGTGAACCAGGGCTTGCCGGCACCGCTGGACATTCAGGTGAGCGACAACGACCTGGTAGAAGGGTACGGGATTGCGAGGAAGATTGCGCTGCAACTGAAAGGGTCGAAGCGGGTGAGCGATGTATTGATTCCGCAGGACATCGATTACCCGGGGTTGGAACTGAACATTGACCGTCAACAGGCGAGCTTGCTGGGATTGAGTCCAAAGGATGTGGTGGACAACGTAATTACCGCGTTGACCTCCGATGGGATGATTGCCCCGAGCTACTGGATCGATCCGAAGAGCGGCAACAATTACATGCTGACGGTGCAGTATTTCAACGACAAGATCAACTCGATGACCATGTCCGATTTTCGAAACATTCCACTACGGGCAGCCACCTCGACGAAATACACGCCACTGCAATCGGTGGCGAAGATCGAGCCGATCAATACGCCGACGGAAGTGGATCACTATCAAATCCGGCGGGTAATCGACGTTTTCGTGATGCCGAAGAAAGAGGACCTGAGCGGCGTGGACGGCGAAGTGAAGCAGTTGCTGGCCGGGCTTTCGCTGCCAAAGAACGCGCGAGTGCGAGTGCAGGGAGCAGTAATGGGCATGAATCAGTCGTTTATGCGCTTCGGAGTGGGACTGCTGCTCGCGGTTGTGCTGGTGTACCTGATTCTCATGGCGCAATTCCGGTCATTCATCGACCCATTCATCATTTTGACGGCAATTCCGCCGGGGCTGGCGGGAGCAGTGGTGTTTCTTTGGATGACTGGGACGACGCTGAACATCATGTCGCTGATGGGGGTGATCATGATGACGGGAATTGTGGTGTCTAACAGCATTCTGATCGTGGAATTTGCGGGAATATTGCATGAAAGAGGAATGGAGATCAAGCAGGCAGTAGTGGAATCGTGCAAAGTGCGGTTGCGGCCTATCCTGATGACCTCGCTGGCCACGCTACTAGCCTTACTACCCATGGCGCTGGGAGTAGAAGCGGGAAGCGAGCAGTATGCGCCGCTGGCGCGGGCGATGATCGGGGGATTAGGAGTGTCGGTTGTGTTGACGGTGTTCCTGGTGCCGGCGGTGTATCTGGTGATTCATGGGAAAAAACCAGCGGCAGAGGTGGTGCGGTGAAATCGGGGGCAGTGCGGAACAGAGATGCCGTCCAGCCAAATGAGAGTTGGTCAGGACGACTGATGCGCGCGGGCGGAGTGAGGCTTACGAAAAGGAATGTGAGAGGGTCGGAGGGCGGCCGTGCCTAAGTTCGCCCTCGCCTATCCATACTTCATCATCATGATCTGCCTGGTGGTGGCAGTGGTTGGTGTGACCACCGTGGCGCGCATGCCGGTGGATCTGTTTCCACAGATCAATATTCCGGTAGTGGTGGTGGCGACGTTCTACGCGGGGATGCCGCCGCAGCAGATTGAAGCGGACATCACCAATACGTTCGAGCGTTTTTTTACTCTAGCGAGCAACTACGATCATTCGGAGTCGCGCTCACTGACGGGCGTGAGCCTGATCAAGATCTATTTCCAGCCGGGAACCGATGCCAATGCAGCGCTGAGCAACGTTGCCACGCTGGCGATGGCGGATCTGAGGCGGTTGCCGCCAGGAACGCTGCCGCCGGTGGTGCTGAAGTTCGACGCCTCGAGCCTGCCGGTGTGCCTGGTCACGTTGAGGGGTCAGGGACTGAACGAAACGCAGTTGAAGGATCTGGCGCAGTTTCAGGTGAGAAATCAAGTGGCCAACGTGCCAGGAGCTTCGGTACCGCAACCGTTTGGAGGGACGTACCGACAGATCCAGGTGTTTGTCGATCCGATGAAACTGGAGGCGCATCAACTCAGCCTGATGGACGTGGTCAAGGCCATCAACCGTTCGAATCTGATCTTGCCCGCCGGTGACGTGCGGGTCGGTAATCGGGACTACAACATCTACGCCAATAGCCAGGTGCCAAAGACGGAGGAAATCAATCGAGTTCCACTGAAGAGTGTGGGGCTCGGTTCGGTGCTAGTAGCGGATATCGGCAAGGCGGAAGATGCCGGAGCGATACAGACGAACATCGTGAGGATCGACGGGCAAAGGTCAGTGTACATACCGATTCTGAAGCAGGGAGGCGGGAGCAACACTATTGCCA
>JBAVNY010000413.1:0-2495 GCA_049691535.1 Candidatus Acidiferrum sp. | reverse complement strand
CGCCGGCATCTTGCCGGCCCAAGCGGTTTCTCCAAACTCACGGGTGCCCCAGACGCCGTACTCGCGTCTGGGGTTTTGACTTTCGTTTTTCCGCCTCCCTCTTCCGCATTCCGCTCTTCTCCCACCGCTCCGCAGTAGCAATCCGTCATCCCGAGCAACGCGAGGGATCCCTCTTCGATGTCAACAAGCCACGTCACCCTCCACCAATTTGGCCCACTTGCGTCCCACCACTCTCACCAACATAATTAAAATTCCATGACCACCACCTCCCACCACATCACCCATCTCCATCCAACCGAACTCCAATCCCTCCACCAACAACTCCGCGCCGAATACGACGCTCTCCGCTCCCGCTCTCTCAAACTCGACATGACCCGCGGCAAGCCCGCTCCCGAACAACTCGATCTCTCCAACGCGCTGCTCTCCCTCCCCGGCGCCGCCCAATACCTCATGCCATCCGGCGATGACGTTCGCAACTACGGCGGCCTGCAAGGTCTCCCCGAAGTCCGCGCTCTCTTCGCATCACTTCTCGGCGCCCCGCCCGATCAAATCGTAGTCGCCACCAACTCCAGCCTCGCCATCATGCACGACTGCATCGTCTGGGCTCTTCTCAAGGGCGTCCCCGGCTCACCCGCTCCGTGGTCCAAATCCGCCGCGCAAGCGCAAGCAAACAGCAACACCGCCACGCCGCCCACCTTCCTCTGCCCAGTCCCCGGCTACGATCGCCACTTCGGCATCTGTGAGGAGTTCGGCATCCGCATGCTCCCCGTCCCACTCACCGGCGGCCACGGCCCCGACATGGACCAAGTCGAAGCCCTCGTCAGCGATCCCGCGCAAAACATCAAAGGCATGTGGTGCGTCCCCAAATATTCCAATCCCACGGGAGAAATTTACTCGCCCGAAACTGTTCAGCGCCTCGCCGCCATGCCCACTGCCGCTCCCGATTTCCGCATCTTCTGGGACAACGCCTACGCCGTTCACCACCTCACCACCCGCCCCCACGAAATCGCCAATCTTCTCGAACTCTGCGCCAAGGCCAACCATCCCGATCGCGCCTTCGTCTTCGCCTCCACGTCCAAGATCACGCTCGCCGGCTCCGGCCTCGCCTTCTTCGCCTCGTCTCCCGCCAATGTTCGTTGGTATCTCGCCCGCGCCGGCAAACAAACCATCGGCCCCGATAAACTCAACCAGCTCCGCCATCTTCTTTTCCTCAAAAATGTTGCCGGCCTGCACCGTCACATGGACGCTCACCGCGCCCTGCTCGCCCCCAAGTTTCAAGCGGTAATCGCCGCGCTCGATCAGCGTCTCGCCAACACTGGCGTTGCCCAGTGGGTCGTTCCCGATGGCGGCTACTTCATCAGCGTCGATGCTACCGAAGGCACCGCCCGCCACGTCGTCGAACTCGCCCGCGATGCTGGAGTCGCTCTCACTCCCGCAGGCGCCACATGGCCCTACGGCCGCGATCCTCACGATCGCACCCTCCGCCTCGCTCCCAGCTATCCTTCGCTAGCCGACGTCCGCGCCGCCTCCGAAGTCATCGCTCTCTGCATTCTTCTAGCCGCCGTCGAGAAACACGCCAAGCACCACCAGCCAAATTCCGCCGCCCTTTGATGACCGCCGGCTCTTCTCGCGCCTCGGCATTCCCGCCCTGTACCTATTCCGGTCCTGTAGCTCACCCCTTCAGGGGTAAGGCTTTCCACAACGCCGAGCAAAACCGATCCGCTAAAAGTGGCGATGTGAACGGCGACTTTGGCGACGGGCTAATGGTGGCGATTATCGGGAATGGGAGTGGCGAGGCGCCTAAGCCGCTTGTGGGATTGGCGCTGATCATTCACAGCAACACGTTCTTGCACGCAATCGTGCCCAAATTTACAGCATCTCCGGTATGGATGCCCTCCGCGGGCAGCGCTAGCATCCCCTCACTCGACAGAATTACCCCGTCTACGCGGGGCGCTCTCAGACACTTCTTTGAGCGCCCCGTACCTTCCTCCCCAAACTGGATTGACAGTAACTGATCCGCACTCCATAGCGCCGGCATCGTGCCGGCCCAAGTTCCCATTCTCTCAACGCTCCGCAGCACCCACACCTATCTTTGACGTTAGAATAGAGAGTCAACACCGTTACTGCATCACTGGCAAACGTCCCGTACACTTCGTCACGAATAACTGTTTTAATTTCAATTGATACTTCCGTACGCTACGGTACAGTATCTCTAGTATTGTCCACACTTTCCTGCCAGTTACACTCGCTTTAGAGACCTCGTTCGTCGCTGACCGCGCCCCACCGGCCCGCCACCTACCTGGGACTATCTCAAAGGGTGGTAATTGCGTGGCTGAAATCCTGATCGTCGATGACAGCGCGGCCCTCCGCAAATCCATTCGTTCCTGCATCGAGCAGAACGCCGACTGGCACGTTTGCGGCGAAGCAGAAAATGGTCAGGTTGCTGTGGAAAAAGTCCGCGGCCTGCATCCCGATCTCGTTATCCTCGACTTCGC
>JBAVNY010000412.1:0-2141 GCA_049691535.1 Candidatus Acidiferrum sp. | reverse complement strand
CCAATACCTTCTGGTGCTTCGCGCTCTGGCAACACGCGACGCCGCAGCCGCACGCGTCGCGCTGGCCCAGCGCCTTTACGATCAGGCCAACGAATTGCAAAAAACGGGTGTCGGTCTGAATATCGACGTGGTGCGCGCGAACGTGGAATTGCAGAACGAGCGGCAGAACCTGATCGATGCGGAAACGGAGACCCGCACAACCAAGTATGCTCTTGCGGAGCTTCTCGATTTGCCTCGGGATCTCGATCTTGCAGCAACCGATCAACTCGATTTCTACGACCTGCCCGCTCTGCAGAGAGAGGCGTTGCTCGACCAGGCGCTGGCCTCGCGGCCGGAGATTCGCTCGTTGAATTCCCAGAAGCGCATTGCCAAGTTGTCAGTGGACGGAGTCCGTGAGGAGCGCCTACCGCAGTTGGGACTCTCCGGGTTCTGGTTCTATCAGGGTCAACATTTCAACGACGGAGTTCCTGCTTACACGTATGAGCTTTCGTTGCAATTTCCCTTATTCACGGGCGGACGAATCCGGGCGGAAGAGGCAGTGGCAAAGCTGGAGGAACAACGCGTACAGGAAAATCGGCGCGCGCTGGAAGCACGCATCGTGAAAGAGGTGAAAACCGCTTTTGATGAACTGAAAGCCGCACGGAATGCCGTGGATGTCGCTACGTTGGGCTACAAGTTGGCTCAGGACGAAGTGGCGCAAGCACAGCGCAGATTTCAAGCCGGAGTGACGACCAATGTGGAAGTCATCACTGCCCAGGATGCTCTGGCGCGCGCCAGCGACAATCAGATCAGCGCCCTATTTCGATTTAATATGTCCCGTGCCGCGCTTGCACGAGCTACCGGTGAGGTCGAGGCCATGTACAGCAAGTGAGGTGATCCGGATCATGAGTTCCTTGCCCTCAAGTCCTCCGCCGCAATCCGGCGGCGCCGAAAACGCTGCCGCGCAGAATGCGTCGCAGGAGCACGTCTCGTGGCGCGAACGGATTCGAAACCTGAACGTCTTCGTAAAGGGTGCGGTGGTTGTTGCCCTGTTGCTGGTGGCCGTAGCGTGGTACGTGTTCTCGGGCCTCGTGACGACCGACGATGCCCAAGTGGACTGCCACATCACAGCGGTCGCTCCGCAAGTTCCGGGATATGTGGTTCAACTCTTTATCAACGACAACATGCCGGTAAAGGAAGGCGACGTATTGGTGCAGATTGATCCTCGAACCTACCAAGCAGAGGTGGAACAGGCAAAGGCGAGTCTCGATATCGCGTTGGCTCAGGCAAACTCGGCGAAACTCCAGATCGGTTTGACGCGAGCAACCACTACCAACAGCACCAGCGGCGCCACGGCGCAGAAGGACTCCGATGCCGCTGACTATGCCAGCTATCAAGCTCTAGCCGAACAGTCCGCAACCGCCAATCTGCAACTGGCGGAGGCCAACGTAGCGGCCAAACAGGCCACCAACGAGCGGGCCCAGAGTGATCTGGCGCGGTACACGCCTTTGCTGTCCACGGGCGACGTCTCCAAATTCCAATTTGATTCTGTCGATGCCGCCGCCCGTGTTGCAAAAAGCGAGCTGCAGGCCGCCGAGCAGCAGCGTATCGCGGCGCAACAGGCGGTGGAGATCGCCAAAGCGAATGCGCGGTCAGCCCAAGCCCGACTTCTGCGTTCGCAGTCGCAACTGTTGGAAACCAAAGCACGCGAGCAGCAGGTTCCCATCAGCGTAGCGGTCTACAATTCGGCGCTGGCTTCGGTCGAACACGCTAAAGCCGCTCTTCAACAAGCGCAACTAAACCTTGCTTACACCCGAATCACCGCTCCAATCACCGGACAGGTGACCCAACGCTCTGTCGATCTGGGCCAGTACGTATCGCCGGGCCAACTGCTGCTCACTATCGTTCCTCTGAGTCAGGTCTACGTCACCGCGAATTTCAAGGAGACTCAGTTAGCCAACGTCGCCCCAGGCCAGAGGGCTCTCCTTCGCCTGGATACCTACCGCGAACAGTTTGAGGGCGTCGTGGATTCCATTGCCGGGGCCACAGGATCGCGGCAGGCCTTGCTCCCTCCGCAAAACGCCACCGGAAATTTCATCAAGGTCGTGCAACGTATACCGGTGAAGATTCTGGTTAAGCCTTCGAACAATCCCCATTCGATC
>JBAVNY010000411.1:0-1525 GCA_049691535.1 Candidatus Acidiferrum sp. | reverse complement strand
GAGTATGCAGAATGCGGGGAAGTGTCAACGCGAGGGAGTTGGTGAGGAGGCTTAGTGAGGAATGACGAAGGCGCCGGGAATGGACTTATCGAGCGTTGCCAGCGTGGCGCCATGCTTTTTGGCAAGTTGAAGCAAATGACCGTCGGTGAGTTGACGAGGATTGTTGGCCCAGCGAGACAGTTCTTCTGCGCGTACATCATCTGATATGAAGGAAAATTTGGGGGTTTGACTTACCTGGAGCGCCGCCAATAGCTGCTTGCCTTGAGCGACGGTTACTTGATAAGCGGGAGCTTGAGACAGGACGCGAAGGAAGCCGAGTTCGGAGATGGCGCAGGTGGCGAGCTGCATATCTTTTTTGGAGAGCTTGAGGATCCAACGGGCGGTGCGGTGATGAAATTCGTGCTCGAGAAAGGCAAGGGCTACGAGGGCGTTCACGTCGAGCAGATAGATCACGGGAAATCTGCCAGGATGCGCGCGACCTGCTCGCTAGTTAAAGGGGCTGCGTGCTTGCCGGAGGTGAGTACGGGAAGACCGGTGATTGGATCGGTGGTGAGGCGAGCTTTGGCGGAGCGGGTTTGTTGAGGAATGAGGATGATGCGCTGGCCTTCGAGCTCGGCGTGCAATTCGTCGCCGGGACGCAGACCGAGAGTTTCACGCAGAGCTTGGGGAAGGACGATCTGACCTTTGGTGGAGACCTTGGTGCGCATGGTAAGACAATCTTACCACATTTTGGACGTAATTCAGTCGTGCGACGTGTGTACGATTCCGATAGAAGGAAACTATCCGTAGAATAGCTACGAAAGCGGTCATGGGGGGGGCTTGCTTGACCGGTGGAGAAGGGCCGAATATCATTTGGCACATGGCGGAAGCGACCTCTTTGATCGGGCAAGCGGTATCCCACTACAAAGTCACACGGAAAATCGGCAGCGGCGGCATGGGTGTGGTGTACGAGGCGGAAGACTCGCGGCTGGGGCGGCGGGTGGCGGTGAAATTCCTGCCGGCGGAAATGGCGCAAGATTCGCAACTGATCGAGAGGTTTCAACGGGAAGCACGGGCGGCGTCGGCGTTGAACCATCCGAACATTTGCACGATTCACGCGATTGAACAATTCGAGCGGCAACATTTCATCGTGATGGAATTGCTGGAGGGCAAGACGCTGGCGGAGTCGCTGGTGGACCGGCAGGCGTTTGCGCTGGAAAAATTATTGCCGATGGCGGTGCAGATTGCGGACGCGTTGGAATCGGCGCACGCCAAGGGAATTGTGCACCGGGACATCAAACCGGCAAACCTGTTTGTGACCGACCGCGGGCAGGTGAAGGTGCTGGATTTCGGACTGGCGAAAATTGAGCGGGCGGAAATGCCGTCGATGGGATCGACGCCGTCGAGCATGGACACGATGGTGGTGGGAGAGTTGACGACGCCGGGATCGGCGGTGGGGACGGTCTCTTATATGTCTCCGGAGCAGGCGCGCGGGCAGTTGGTGGATGCGCGGACGGATTTATTTTCGTTGGGAACGGTGTTGTAT
>JBAVNY010000410.1:0-8236 GCA_049691535.1 Candidatus Acidiferrum sp. | reverse complement strand
TCCAGTCCGTCAAAAATGTCCAAACGCCGCTGTGGCCTTGTACACTGGACGCCGCAAATCTAGCGCTTCGATAATGCCCTTGGGCGTGAGCGAAAAAGTCTCGCGCACCAGTTGGATAATTTTCTCTTCTGGGATATTGGCGGTGCCAAAGCTATCGACCATCACCGAAACCGGCTCGGCCACGCCAATCGCGTACGCCAACTGCACTTCCGCGCGACTCGCCAACCCCGCCGCCACCACGTTCTTCGCGATGTACCGCGCCATATAGCACGCCGAGCGGTCCACCTTCGATGGATCCTTGCCCGAAAACGCGCCGCCGCCATGCCGGCTGTAGCCGCCATAGCTATCCACGATAATTTTGCGGCCGGTCAAACCCGCATCGCCCATCGGCCCGCCAATCACAAAGCGTCCCGTCGGGTTGATGTGATATTTCGTTTTACCATCCAGCATGCTCGCCGGAATAATCGGCTTGATGACATGCTCCATAACGCTGCTGCGAATCTCGTCGTTGGTCGCTTTTTCTCCGTGTTGCGTAGAGATGACCACCGTATCCACCCGGAAGGGCTTGCCATCGCGATATTCCACAGTGACTTGGGATTTTCCATCAGGACGGAGGAAATCGACTTTCTTGCTCTTGCGAACTTCCGACAGGCGTTGCACCAATCGGTGAGCCAACTGGATGGGCATCGGCATCAATTCAGCCGTCTCATTGCACGCAAACCCAAACATCAATCCCTGGTCGCCTGCGCCGCCGGTGTCCACGCCCATGGCGATGTCCGGCGATTGCCGTTTCACCGTGCTGATCACCGCGCAGGTGTCGCAATCAAATCCATACTTGGCGCGATCGTAGCCAACCTCGCGAATCGTTTCCCGCACCAGTTCGTCATAATTAATGTGCGCGGAGGTGGTAATTTCTCCCGCCACCACGGCCAGTCCCGTCGTCACCAGCGTCTCGCATGCCACGCGGCCCTTAGGGTCTTGCCGCATTACTTCATCCAAAACCGCATCCGAAATCTGATCGGCGATTTTATCCGGATGGCCTTCCGTCACCGATTCGGAAGTAAACAGAAAATTCCTCTTGGCTTCGCTCAAAACATCTCTCCTCTTAGCTTGTCTTCTACCGGGCGGGGGCGACTCACCCTGTGCGCCGCGCTTCCGCAAGGGGAAACTCGGGCCATCTCATCAAGGCTACCATCGCGCACCCCGGGAATCAACGCACTGATTTTGCGAGGCTTAGGTACTGCAGCGAACGGTTATTTCTCGCATTAAACGGCTGTTTTTCATTGCAGAGCCGTCACTTCCGTCCCACCTGTGCCATCCTTCGATACGTCAACCCGATTTCGAAACCCGCGCCTTCGACACAATAAATACCAGGAAGTCCGTACCAGACGCTCAAATCGCGGCATCCTACCGCCTGCGCCATTTCAACTTTAAAGGGACCTTGCTCACCATGATCATTCTTGCACCAAGCCATGTGCCCAGCCGTCGCGCCTTTCTCAAATCTTCTTCCCTGCTGCTGGGAGCCGCCGCCGTTTCCAGCGCCCTTCCCGCTCGATTGCTGTCCCAAGACGATTCCCAGCGCATCGACCAGCTTCGCAAACAAATATCCGGTCCCCTCCAGGTCAGCAAAGTCTCCGGCAACGTATCGATGTTGTCCGGTGCCGGCGGCAACATTGGCATCCTTACTGGCCCGGAAGGAAAAGTGGTTATCGATAGCGGCGTTTCCACGTCTACGCCGGGCGTGCTGCAGGCAATTAGCCAGCTCGATGCATCACCGCTCAAGTACCTCATCAATACCCACTTTCACTTCGATCATACCGATGGCAATGCACCGTTTCATGCTGCTGGTGCCACCATCCTCGCGCACGAAAAAACCCGTGAACGCCTTTCGAGTCCCCAGTACATGGAACTCTTCAAACTTCATTTCCCCGCCGCGGCCGCCGCCGCCCTACCCACGCGCACCCTGACCGACCGCTTCACCCAGTATGTCAACGGCGGAGAAGTGGTCATGCAATACGTTCCGCCCGCTCATACCGACACCGATATTTTCTTGCATTTTCCGGAAGCCGATGTGATTCACGCCGGAGACGTGTTCTTCAATGGGATGTACCCGTTGTTCGATTATTCCAGCGGAGGAAACGTCAACGGCTTTGTGGATGCCCAAGCAAAAATCCTGAGCCTGGCGAAAGATTCTACCAAGATCATTCCCGGCCACGGCCCGCTTGGTTCAAAGGCCGATCTCACCGCCGCTCACGACACCGTGGCCACCATTCGCGATCGCGTCGCCGCCGCCAAGAAATCCGGCAAATCGCTCGATGAAACAATTGCCTCGAAGCCTTCGGCGGAATTCGACGCGAAGTTTGGTAAAGGCATGATCGGGCCGGACCTTATCGTGACACTCGTCTACAAAACGCTCTAGCGCTGCGACTCCGGCTCAACGAGGCCTACAGTTCACTTCCAACGCGAAACGTCCTGCTTCTTCAAGTTGCAGGGCGTTTCCTGGACTTCGTATGGAGTTTGTTACGACAAACGAGGCGAGAAGTCCGTCAACGTCAAGAACGTCGAGTCTATCTGCTCCACCAGTTTGCCATTCGCCTCGGACTTCTGCTTTACGCTGATCCACTCCGGGTCGGCCTGGAAGGCCTTCCAGTTCGCGGTGGCAGCATCGCGGCTGGGATGCCGCAAAATATACATAAACCTGCTGCTCTTCGCCGGCTCATCGAGCGCCGTCCAATACGCCACGCTTTTCATTCCATGTTTCGTGAATAATTCGTCAGTGTGGTCGCGAAACCTCGCTACCAGTTCATCCAATTTGCCCGAAATAGCATGATAAATGCGCAGTTCGTAGACTGTCGCGTCATTGGCTGCCATAAAACCCTCCAAGGCAATCGAGGCCCAGGGTGGCGCCACCGGAAGGAGTGCCGCCAACGGGAGCGATTGGACAAATTTCCGCCGTTTCACGCGCGCATTTTAACAAAAGAATTGCGACTCAGGAATGAATTACTAGGCCGGAAGAGGTAGATCTCAGCTCACGCCACGTCTTCCTCATCATCGGTCTGCACTTCCAGCTTACCCTTGGTCTTTTTCGCCAGCAGGTAGGAGCGAATGAACGGATCCAGATCGCCATCCAATACTTTGTCCACGTCGCCCACGCCAAACTTCGTGCGATGATCCTTAATCAAACGATATGGCTGCATCACGTACGACCGAATCTGGCTGCCAAAGGAAATCTCCAGCTTGGTTTCGTCCAAGCGGTCGGTCTCGTCGCGGCGCTTCTGGATTTCCAGGTCGTACAACTTCGAGCGCAACATCTTCATGGCCATCTCGCGATTCTTGTTTTGGCTGCGTTGCGCCTGGCACGCCACAATAATCCCGCTGGGAATATGCGTGATGCGCACGGCGGTCTCTACTTTATTGACGTTCTGGCCGCCCTTGCCGCCCGCTCGAAACGTGTCCAGCTTCAAATCGTCCGGCTTGATGTTCACTTCGATGCGGTCGTCCACTTCCGGAATCACGAACACCGACGCAAATGAAGTGTGCCGCCGTGCCGCCTGATCGAACGGCGAAATTCGCACCAACCGGTGCACGCCCGTCTCACCGGCCAGTAATCCATAGGTATTCTCGCCACTGAATTGAATCGTCGCGTTCTTGATGCCCGCTTCTTCGCCCGGCGTTTCATCCAGCAGAATCGCATTGACTCCTTTGCGTTCCGCCCACCGCAAATACATGCGCAACAGAATCGATGCCCAGTCCTGCGACTCGGTTCCGCCCGCGCCCGGTTTGATGGTCATGATCGCGTTCAGGTGATCGTTTTCTCCGGAAAGCAGCGTGTCCGTTTCTAGCTGGCCGATGTACGTGTCGAGCTTGGTAAGCTCGCCGCTTAGGTCCTTCAGCAAGTCCTCTTTTTGCTCGGCGTTGGTTTCGCTCTTGGCTAGATCGATGTACGTTTCGATGTCGCCCATTTGCGACGTGAGCTTTTCATCCGCGGCAATCTGATCGCTGGCACGCTTGCGATCGCGGAGCACCGCCTGCGCTTCATCCTGATTGTTCCAAAAATTTGGTTGTGAGGTGCGGTCTTCGAGGGTCTTCAGCCGTGCGCGATTCTGCTCGGCGTCAAAGATAACTCCGCACAAGGGTGATGCGTTGCTTCAGGCCTTCGTATTGATGCTGCAGATCTTCAAGAATCATGGCTGTTCGGAATTCGCGACAGCGGAATTCACTTCACCTTTCGAAATGTCAGTGATACCAGAATAGCGGAAACCACCACACACATCCAGGCAAACCAATCGCCGAACCGCGTATACGGCGTCTTATCGGTGCGAAAATCGTACGGCAAATCCGCCGATTCGCGAACGTCGCGCCGCATCACTCGCGTCATATTTCCATACGGATCGACCGAAGCACTGATGCCGCTGTTGGTATCGCGCAGTAGCCAGCGCCTATTCTCAACTGCCCGCACCCGCGCCATACGCAAATGCTGCTCTGCGGCCGCCGACGTCCCGAACCATCCATCGTTCGAAATATTGATCAACAATTGCGCGCCGCGATTCACGAATTCCCGTACTTCACCGCCATAAATCGCTTCGTAACAAATGAACACGGAAAAGCTATTGCCGTTCGTGAATTCCCCCACGCTCCTCGTCTTGCCTTTATGGAATCCGCCGACTTCTTCCGACACGCTGTTCACCACCGTATGAATCAACGGAAACGGCTCGTATTCACCGAACGGCACCAGATGAATCTTGTCGTAGGCGAACGTACGATGGCCATTTTCGTCGATCAGTGCAGCGCTGTTGTATGGCACCAATGCCGCGCGCGTCGCAGCCTTACTAGCAGCCGGATTTGCCTTCCACTCAATGATGCCCACCACAATCGGGTGGCGCACCTCGCGCGACAGATGCGCAAGATACGGCGCAAAATTCGCGTCCTCTAGCGAAAATGGCGCAGGCGCTTCCGGCCACAGCAACAGATCCGGCACCTGGCCCGAGGCCGACGGCCGCAAACTCAATCGTTCCAGTTCCGCCATGTCCGTCTTGTGGTCCGCGTACCAATCGCCGACATATTGCTGGTTCTCGGGAAAATTAGGTTGCACCGCGCGCGCAATGTGCTGCGCCTCGGCCTTCGGCACAAACTGGGGACCAATCCACTGCGCCATCAGCAATAGCACCAGAACACTCGCGACGATTCCCAAACGGCGGCGCCACTCGCCGCGCGCTCCCATGTCGCTCCACACCAACAACGCATTGACCGCTGCGACCAAAAATGACACTCCATAAATTCCCGTGACCGTCGTCAGTTGCACAATCGCTGGATTTTCCGCCGCCGGATATCCCAGCAACGCCCAGGGGAAACTGATTTCCGGCAAATACGCGCGAAACACTTCCGTGGTGATCCACAAGAAAGGCGCCGCAAGCAATGCCAGCGACACGCTGCGTTGCGCAATTCTCCGTACGGCCAGCGCAAACAATCCAATCGCCCCGCCCCACACGCTGGCGATCAGAAACAATACGCCCCAGCCCGCCGCCGCCGACATCCCGCCATGTATCGATAATGTTTCCGCGATCCACGGCACACATGTCACCACAAAGCACAACGCGTGAAGATATCCGCACACGAACGCCACACGAGCGCTTGCCCCAAGAATGCTGGACAGCAGCAACGCGATGCAAAACCATGAATAAAAGCTGGGAAACGATCCGCGATACGCCAGCGACAAAATCGCCCCGCTCGCGCAGGCCACCAACAAACGCACCCAAGCCGGCGCAGCGGTGGAACGGTGAGGAAGCAGGTAGGCTTGCCAGGATTGCGAAGGCATCAATGTTTTACGTAGAACGCCTTAAAGCCTTCGGTCTCCAGGCCTTTTTTCGCAGCGTCGCCGCTCTTCTGATCCTTGAACGGCCCGACCTGCACACGATAGAAATTGTCTTTCTGTGGTGGTTGCACGTACGCCAGATAATGTTTCTTCTGCAAGGTGCTGGCAATCGCCAGCGCATCGTCTTGCCGTTTCAACGCCGCCACCTGCAACACGAAAGCCCCGCTGGGAATGAACGGTGCATTCAACGAATTCTTGCCACTCTTGGCTGGCGCCACCGGCACCACGGCAGGAGCGGCGGGCTCCACACGAACTTTAGCTCCCATGGTCTTGGGCGCTGCCGAAGCCCCCGAAGACGGCGTCACCGGCGCGTGATCAAGGCGCGGCTCACTCGTGGCCGGCTTGTTGCTTCCGTAAAATTCCCAATCCGAATTTGTAGTAGCAGTCGCGGGATCAGAAGCCACTTCCGAGCTTTCCGATGTTTCAACGCCTTGTTTCGCGGGAGCGGAATTCTTTGCGGCAACCGGCGAGTCGCTCGCCGCCGCACTCATGCCCTTCGAAGCGGCGCGCACCTGTCCATCATATTGGTTACGTCCCATAACGTAACCCAGCGTGAAAAATACTCCCGAAAACACCAGCATCAGCAGAAACAAGCCAATGACGTGTTTGCTTTCGAGCACACGCTCGCCTGCGCTTCGTTTTCCCCGAGACGCCATACTTACTTAGACGACCCCCCGATCGTCTGAATCCACTTATTTATAATATCGATAGGCAGCGGAAACACAATCGTTGTGTTCTTCTCGACACCTATTTCCGTCAACGTCTGCAGGTACCGTAACTGAATCGCGGTGGGCTGGGTCTCCAAAACCTTCGCGGCATCGGCCAATTTTTGCGAAGCTTCAAACTCACCGTCTGCGTGAATCACCTTGGCGCGCCGCTCGCGTTCCGCTTCCGCTTGCCGCGCAATGGCCCGTTGCATCTGTTCCGGGATATCAACCTGCTTTACTTCGACCTTCGAAACCTTCACGCCCCATGGCTCGGTATCGGTATCCAGAATGATCTGCAGCTTGGAGTTCACCTTGTCGCGTTGCGAAAGAATTTCGTCCAGATCGAATTGACCTACCACGCTGCGCAACGTGGTCTGCGCCAATTGCGAAGTCGCGTACTGATAATTTTGCACTTGCGAGAGCGCCAGGTTGGCATCCACTACGCGGAAATAGCAAACCGCATTCACCTTCACGGAAACGTTGTCGCGCGTGATGATGTCCTGCGGCGGCACGTCCAGCGTTTCAATACGCAGCGGAATCCGGTACAGCGTTTCGATCGGCCAGACTACGAAATTCACGCCGGCCGTCTTGGCCACCGGCATCAATCGGCCCAAGCGCAGCACCACGCCGCGCTCCCACTCCTTAATGATGTACAGCGAATTCCAGATCCACACCAACAACACGAATCCTATGACCAGTGTGCCCAGTCCAAAAAACTCAAACATAGTCCCTCCAGAACCGCCACGAATCTTTTAGCCGACAGTAACCGCAGGCGTCTGCACCGGCACCGGCTCTACAATCAACTTCAAACCTTCCATGTTGGTCACCCGCACGGATGTACCTTCCGCTACGTGCAACCGCGCCGACGCCCGCCACAATTCTCCGTGTACCCGTATCATACCTACTCCACCCGCGGGCACATCACTGGTCACCACGCCTTCCGCGCCAATCAGTTCTTCCTTGCCGGTTACGCTCTTCCACTGCCGCGATTTCAGCACCAGCCTCATCAAAAATACCGCGATGAATGCAAACGGCAGCGTTACACCCAATGCCACTCCCAAGCTCACCCCGCCCGGTGTCAACGGCGAGCGAATCAGGAACATCGCGCCCAGCAGCATCGACACAATTCCGCCCAGCAGCAACACTCCGTGACTTGTAAGCTTCGCCTCCAACACAAACAGCACCACAGCGAACACGATGAGCAGCAAGCCCACCAAATTTACCGGCAGCAACTGCATCGCGTACAGCGCCAGCAGCGCGCAGATTCCTCCCACCACGCCCGGCGCCACCGCTCCCGGATGCGTGAACTCGGTATACAACCCCAGCACGCCGCCGATCAGCAAAATGAAAAACAAATCTGGCTCGACGATCCTCGCCAGAAATTCTTGTTGTGCCGACAATTCAAATCCGCTGAGTTGATATCCGTCCAGCCCGAGCTGCACCTTCTTCCCATCGAACCGCGTAATGTCTCGCCCGTTAAGCTTCTGCAGCAACTCGGTCGTGTTCGTAGCCACCAGATCGATCAAGTGTCCGTCTAGCGCCTCGCGCTCGGAAAACGCCTTCGCGTCGGTCACCGCGGTCTCTGCAAGCTGTGGATTCCGCCCGCGCTTTTCCGTGAAGCTGCGCAAAAACGCTGTCGCATCATTGTTAATTTTCT
>JBAVNY010000409.1:0-7762 GCA_049691535.1 Candidatus Acidiferrum sp. | reverse complement strand
GGGAAACATCGGCGACGGTGTTTGATGCGATTTTGAATCGCGAGCCGGCTCCGGTGATGGATGTGAATCCGAACTTGCCGGCGGATTTTTGGCGGATTTTGTCGAAGCTGTTGGAGAAGGATCGGACGCTGCGGTGCCAGACGGCGACGGAGTTGAAGACGGATTTGAACCGGCTGAAGCGGGACTTGGAGTCGGGAACGAAACGCGCGGCGGAACTGAGCGACACGAAGTCGGGAGTGGTGAAGCCAGCGATGAAGTCGGTGGCAGTGCTGTATTTCGAGAATTTGAGTGGCGTGAAAGAAGATGAGTATCTGCGGGATGGAATTACGGAAGACATTATTACGGAGCTTTCGAAGATTCGCGGATTGAATACGTTTTCGCGGCCGACGGTGCTGGCGTTTCGGGATAAGTCGGTGACGCCGGGGCAAATTGGGCAGCAATTGAAGGCGGCGTATGTTTTGACGGGAACGTTGCGGCGTTCGGGGCAGCGTTTGCGGATCACGACGCAACTGATCGATACCAACACCGATTTTCCGATGTGGAGCGAGCGGTACGACCGGGAGATGAAAGACGTTTTCGAGGTGCAAGACGAGATTGCGCGGAAGATTGCAGAAGCGTTGCGAGTGACATTGTCGCCGCAGGAACTCGAAGCGCTGGCGGTTAAGCCTACGGAAAATTTGCAGGCGTACGATTTGTATCTGCGGGGGAAGCGCTACGCACGGCGGCAAACGCGACAGGATTTGGAGTTCGCGCTGCAGATGTTTGAGAACGCGGTGGCGCTGGACCCGAGTTTTGCGCTGGCGTATGCGGCGTGCGCGAATGCGTGTGCGATGTTTTATTGCAACTTCAGCCGCAGTTCGATTTGGGTGGAGCGCGCGCGCAATGCGTCGGGGAAAGCGGTGGCGCTGCGCTGGGATTTGCCGGAAGTGCAGGTGAGCCAGGCCTGGGTGTTGTACGCGACGGAATTGCACGACGAAGCGGTACGGATGGTGCGGAAGGCGATTGAGCGGAAGAAGGACTGCGAGGGCGCGTATTATTTGTTGTGCCGGGCGCTATTTTCGGCGGGGAGATATCAGGAAGTAGCGGACCTTGTGGAAATTGCGTTGGAGGCGGGCGGCGAAGATTACAACGTGTACGTGCCGATCATCAATGCGCTGGGAGCGCTGGGAAAAGAAGAGTTGCGCGGAAATGTGTTGTTGAGGCGCGTGGTGGCGTTGGAGAATCATTTGCGGCATGTGCCGGAGGATCCGCGGGCGCGAATTTTGCTGGCGGCGGATTACGCGAAGCAGGGGCGCGTGGACGACGCGATTAAGGAATTGAATCTGGCGATTACGCTGCGCGCGAATGAGGCGTCGATTTTGTACAACGCGGCGTGCACGTTCGCGATGTTGAATCGGAAAACGGAAGCGCTAGATACGTTGCGGAAGGCATGGGAACAGGGATTCAAGGATGCAACCTGGGCGCGACGTGATCCGGACTTGACATTGCTGCATGACGATCCAGAGTTCGAGAAGATGTATCCCTTGGCGGAGGTTGCTCGCGTAGACGCAGGCAACCCCAATACCCCAGCCAGCTGAAAATTATTGTCATGAAGTGCCGCCGAGGTACTGTCTCCCCGAGCGATTGTGGCTAGCCTGCCGAGGCTGGGGCTGCGGTGTCTGCGTCCTTCGCAAAAACTCCCGCTAAATCCTGTTGCTTCAAGGAACGAATGCGATCGCGCAGTTGCGCGGCCTTTTCGAATTCAAATTTCTTGGCGGCTTCGCGCATCTGGGTTTCGAGTTGCTGGAGCAAGTCAGCAAGTTGCTTTTCATTTTTGACGGCAGCGGCCGCAGCATCGAGATCGGCGGTGTCGAGCGGAACGGTGACGTAGTCGGCTTCGACGATGTGAGCGAGTTCCATGTCGACGCCCTTGATGATGGACATGGGGGTGATGTTGTTTTCGACGTTGTAGGCAATCTGCTTGGTGCGGCGACGATTGGTTTCGCTGATGGCGGCGTTCATGGAGCCGGTTCGACGGTCGGCGTAAAGAATGGCGCGGCCTTCGACGTGGCGGGCGCAACGGCCGATAGTCTGTATGAGGGACGTGGCGCTACGCAGATAGCCTTCTTTGTCGGCGTCGAGAATGGCGACGAGAGAGACTTCAGGCAGGTCGAGGCCTTCACGCAGCAAGTTGATGCCGATCAATACATCGAATTCACCTTTGCGCAAATCCCGGAGAATCTTGATGCGATCCAGGGTTTCAATTTCGGAATGCAAGTAGCGACACTTCACGCCAATCTCGCTGAAGTATTCGGCCAAGTCTTCAGCCATGCGTTTGGTGAGAGTGGTGACGAGGACGCGCTCGTTTCTTTCGGCGCGAACGCGAATTTCTTCGAGCAGGTCGTCGACCTGGCCTTTGACGGGACGAATCTCAACTTCGGGGTCGATGAGACCAGTGGGACGAATGACCTGCTCAACGAACTGGCCGCCGGATTTGGTGAGTTCGTAAGGGCCGGGCGTTGCGGAAACGTAGATGACCTGGTTGGTGCGATGTTCGAATTCTTCGAAGGTGAGCGGGCGATTGTCCAGAGCGGAAGGCATGCGGAATCCGTAGTTGACCAGGGTCTGTTTGCGGGAACGGTCGCCATGAAACATGCCGCCGACTTGAGGAATGGTGGCGTGGGATTCGTCGACGAAAAGCAGATAATCCTGAGGAAAATAGTCGAGTAGAGTTGGCGGGGCTTCGCCAGGGAGGCGACCGCTTAAGTGGCGGGAATAATTTTCGACACCGTGGCAATAGCCGATGGTGCGCATCATCTCGATATCGAACATGGTGCGCTGCACGACGCGCTGGGCTTCGACGAATTTATTTTGCTTCTCGAGTTCTTTCTTCCACCACCACAGTTCTTCCTGAATGGTGACGATGGCGCGTTCGCGTTGTTCCTGGGGCATGACGTAGTGCGTTTTGGGGTAAATGGGAACGCGGGAAAGATCTTCCTGGCCGGAACGGATTTCTCCGGTGAGCGGATCGAACTGGCGGAGTTTGTCGATCTGATCGCCCCACATTTCGATGCGATAGCCTTGATCTTCGTACGTGGGGTAAATCTCGATGATGTCGCCACGGACGCGAAACGTGCCGCGACGCAAATCTTCGCTGCGTTCGTATTGCACATCGACGAAGCGGCGGAGGAGGGCTTCGCGGGAAGTCTGCATACCTTTTTCCAGCATGATAAGCATGCCGTAGTAGGCCTCGGGCGAACCGATGCCGTAGATGCAGGAGACGGAAGCGACGATGACGACGTCGCGACGTTCGAAGAGAGAACGGGTGGCGCTCATGCGGAGCTTGTCGAGTTCATCGTTGATGGTGGCTTCTTTATCGATGTAAATGTCGGCGGAGGGGACGTAGGCTTCGGGCTGGTAGAAGTCGTAATAGCTGACGAAATATTCGACGGCGTTTTCGGGGAAGAAGCTTTTGAACTCGTGGTAGAGCTGGGCGGCCAAAGTTTTATTGTGAGCGAGGACCAGCGCGGGGCGATTGGCTTGTTCGATGACCTTGGCCATGGTGAAGGTTTTGCCGGAGCCGGTGACGCCGAGGAGAACTTGATGCTTGTCGCCCGCTTCGAGACCACGGGTGAGATGGTCAAGCGCGGCGGGTTGATCGCCACGAGGCTGATAACTGCTGCGGAGCTTGAAAGGCATCGGGAGCGTCTCCTGCTGGTCCGGCGGGCATTGCCGAAACTTCTATTATACAGGGCTTGGCAAATCGGGATGTGGATTGGTGACTTTGGCCGGGAAAACGCAAAAGTCGAGGGTTGGGGGAGTGACGCGCGGACTAATGCGTTGCGGGATTTGCGGCTGCGGGGATTAGCGTAGTTTCGAACTGGCTGCTGCTGGAGATGAAGTAGCGGACCTGGTTGGAATCGTCGGTCTTGGCAACGGTGGCATCCATGGATTGCTGGGCATCTTCTTTAGCGCGCAGGATGAGATGAGTTTTGAGGGAGATGTAGCGAATGGCTTCATTGGTGCCGGTGGCGGTGCCAGAGGTTTTTAAATTGTGGAGGCGGTATGCGTCTGGGGTGGCGTCTTCCTCGGAAGATTTCTGTTTTAGTTTGGCGTGGGTGAGGAAGATGGCGCAGGTTTCGCTGGGGATGATGGGACATTTGTCGTTGCGGACGTAGGTAGTTTCGCGTTCCCAAACTAAATTGGCGATGGCCGTGGGAGTGTCTTCGGGCTCTGCGGTCTTCCATTTTTCGCCGACGGTGACACCTTGGGGCGGCAACGTCCAGGCGTAGGCGAATTGGGAAGCCCAGAATTGCCAGGCGACGCGTTGTTGAGGATCGAGGTCTTCTATACCTTCGGGCTTGGCGATGCGTCCGTTGCTGCCGACGGTGAAATCCAATTTTCCTTTTGCGGGAGGTGAGGATGGGGAGGGCGTGCTGAGAGTGGAGGGAGTTGATGGAGCTTCGGATTCGAGTTCGGCGTGCAGGGCTAGGACGGGCTGGCCGTTTTCGAGGTGGGATTCACGGACGGTGAGTTGCAGGTTGGTGGCGATTTGGCTCTCAACGTTGTCGGCGGGAGAGGGCGACATAACGTTGCTTTCGGTCTTGGTGTGGCGATTGATGCGGGCGACGACTTTGTACTGAAGGATTTGGCCGGGGCGGAAGTGCGGAATAAAGCTGGCGTGAGAGTCGCTTTGCAGGTGAGCGGGTGAGAGGAGGACAACGCTTACCGCCAGTGCGAGAACGCAAGACGTTTTTGCGGCGAAGGCAAAGCTGGCCGGCGAGTTTGGGACGATTGTCACTTTTGAGGAACGCCAAATTGCTGATCGAAGAAGTTGCTGGCGGCCTGATAGGCCTTCACCCAACTGCGGTGCAGAAGGAAATCGTGGTCTTCGTCAGGAAAAATTAACTGCTCGATGTGCACGCCCTGTTCGCGAAGTCGCGCTACGAGGTCGACCGTTTGGGTGAAATATACGGTGCGGTCGTCGTCTCCGTGGATAAAAAGAACTGGAGACTTCCATGTATCGACAGACGAGACGGGCGAGGAATCGTGAGCGAGCTTGATCATCTCTGGCGAAATGTTTTTGCCATCGGAGTTGTCGACAGGCCAATCGTGGACGCCGTGAAAATCGACGCCGGCGGCGAACAGATTGGAGTTACGGGCAAGGCCAAGAGCAGTTAAGTAGCCGCCATAGCTGCCACCCCACAAACCGATGCGATGGGGATCGACATCGCTGCGGGTTTGCAAATATTTTGCGGCGGAGACTACGTCTTGATATTCAGTGGCGCCGCGACCTGCGCGGCCTGGAGCTTCGCGAAAGGCGCGGCCGTAGCCGATCCCGCTGCGGAAGTTGATGGCTAAGACGATGTAACCGTGACTGGCCAGGTACTGATTCATGGCGTAGGCATTCGCGTAGTAGTACATGTAATGCCAGCCGAGGAGCATCTGGCGCATGGGGCCGCCGTGAAGAAAAATTAACGTGGGACGCTTTTCGCCGGGCTTTAAATTTTTGGGCAAGAATAGTTGGGCGTGAATTTTGAATGCGTCTGCGGAGTCGAAGATGACCGGCTGAGGAGTTACGAATTCCACGGGGGCGGGGCTGTTGCGCCAAATTTCGAAGGGCGAAAGATTGAGGGCGACTGGTTTTTGCGTGGTGGAATCTGTAATGAAGGGATGACCCGGTTCTGTGACGTTGGAGCCGAGGTAGGCGAAGTGAGTACTGTCGGCAAGAAATACGGGAGACCATTCGATGCCGTCGCCCTTGGTGATTTGCGTGGGAGGTTCGGCTTGCAAAGTAACGCGCCAGAGGTGGCGGCGGTCGATGTCACCGCAATTGGAATTGAAGAGGATGGATTTTTTGTCGGGCGAGAAGGACCACTGTTCGACTTCGCAATTTTCGGGAGTTAGAAGTTGGGGCGTGCCGCCGGCAGTGGGAAGGGAATAGAGATGTTGCCAGCCATCCTGCTCGCTGGGGAAGACCAGATGATTTTCCACGGCCCACTTTAGTAAGCCACTGGCTACGTGGGCTCTGGCGGGATAGGAGGAAACGGGAGCGGCGCCACTGTGCCAGATCTCGCGAGCTTCGGTGGTGTCGGGATTGGCGAGCCAGATGGCCCAGGGATGAGCGCGGTCAGGCGCGATGAAATAGCCGTCGGGCGTGTCGCGTTGTAGCCCGGGACGACGAACGAAGGCGACTTGTTTGCCATCGACAGACCATACGGGATCGGTATCGGAATCGACGGTGGGCGCTAGAAATTTCACGTAAGGAGCGGCGGGATCGTAAATGCCGATGAAGCTGTGATCGCCGCGGTGCGAGACGAAAAGCAGGCGCTGACCATCGGGCGACCATGCGATGGGTTGATTTTTCCCGCGGACTACGATTTGAAGAGGTTTTTCTTCGCTTTGTAGCGAGGCGAGCCACATTTGGCCGGCACGCGCATACGCGACTTTGCCTTGGACGGAGACGACGGGTGTCTCACCTTCGTCGATTTTCTTTGGCGATCCGCCACGAAATGGGACTTGCCAGATGGACTGTTGTTGACCGGCAGGATCGCTGGTTGGATTGGCGTACTCTCCTGCAGTGTTTTTTCCTCCGCCGCGAACATAGAGAAGTGTTTCGCCATCCGCGGTGAAACTAAGAGAGGAAAGCTCGGCACCATCGTCGACGTCGTAGGAAGTGAGTTGGCGGGGAGTGAATGCGGGGACTTCGGCGACCCAGATGTTGCGCTGGCCTTGCTGATTCATGAGCCAGGCGATGCGCGTTCCGGATTTTGTCGCGACGAGATCGGAAGAGAATGGTGCGGCCATGACCTGCTCGACGGTTAATTGCGACTGGGCGAGTGCGGGTGAGGGTAGAACCGAGAGATATGCGACCGCGAAAATTTCAAGCAGCAGGAGTTTCATCGGCAATCTCCGGGTGATGTGCATCGTAAACACGAGAAGGTCATCGCACGGGTGCGGCAGTGATTGAGATTGGTTCTACCACGACGATGGGAGTATCGAGGGGGCCGCTGACTTGTAGGGTGCGACGTGCCGGAAGATTACGAGGAGGAGTGCGAGTTTCCGGCAGGGCAGGAGTAAAGGTGAGCTTGCCATCCTGGCCGAAGCCGATGGTGCCAGTGAGTTCGGTTTTGCCGCGGGGGGTGTCGAGCTTGATGGAATCGAGGGTGACGTTGCGGCCAGCCAGGGTGATTTCACCTTCACCGGTGGTCCAGCGAGAAGTGCCGGTGTGCAGAGTGCCGGATTCCACGCTGCTAGGAACATCCCAGCCGCGGAATTCGACGCCGTTGAGTTTTATTTCGCCGTGACCGGCAAGTTTTTCGAGTAGTTCTTCGCGGCCTACGCCTACGGTGGTGAGGTGAACTTGGCCATTGACGGCGCCGGACCAGCGTTCGGCCCAACGGGGTGTCCAAGGAAGCTGAGCGAGGTTGACGCGAGTGAATGCGGCGTTTACATCGTATTGAGCGGCGGGAGAAAACGCGGCTTTCACGTTGCCGATGACGATACCGCCGGCCCACTGCGCTTCAGCATCGTGAACGTCGAGATGCAAATCGCGGAGAGCGACTTTACCGCTGGCGTGGGCGAGCTTCACTTTTTCAACGATGAGAGTGTCGACGGAGATTTCGCCTTCGGCAGAGACGCGACGCATGAGTTCGCTGGGCTTTGCTTCGGAATCACTTTTGGAGAGAAGCGCAGGGAGGAGACGCTGGAGCCAACTGGGGCGAGCGCGCGGACCAAACCAACGATCGAGTTCAGCAGCATCGAGAAGATCGGAGTGCAATTG
>JBAVNY010000408.1:0-2327 GCA_049691535.1 Candidatus Acidiferrum sp. | reverse complement strand
AGAAAGTCCTCGAGCGCCGTTGCGTTCGCGAAAGCGTCGCCCGCTCTGAATACCGGACGTCCTCTGGCTCCGCGATACGTACCCTGGTTAACTTTGTCGATGCGGTATTCGGCGCCGAATTTAAAGGCGTGCTTGCCGCTCAAATGCGAGACTTGGTCCACAAAATCGTACACGTTGTCGGGTCCCACCAACTTGGGAAAGTTATGAAAGCCACCCAACTCGGTGAAGCCGCTGATTCTCACATTTGGCAGACCGCCGACAGTCGCCACAACGTCAGGCGAAAGGCCGGTGTTGATCTGATATGGGGTGCCCACGTTCGCCGGGATGATGGTGAGGTGATAGCGGGTGTAGCCCAGTCTGAAGTCATTGGCCCATTCCGTATTTGGTGTATAGGCATAGTGAGTTGCGACCGCTTGCGCCCGCGAATGAATCACCGTGCCGTAACTCGGCAGCAATTCCGGCGCATCTTCCGCGGTAATGTTGTCATTACCGAAGAAGTACGACCCGCCCAAGGTGTGTCTGTCGTTGATGTGGTAATCCACTTTGCCCAGCGCGTTTTTCGAGGCATCGACGTCCGGAAAACCACCAGTGATCGTCTTGCCGCCGGTCGCGTTCGGCCCGTAAGCGCCGCCCGTGCATCCGGTGTACGGCGCCGTGATACTTGTCGGGCAGCCGAGAAGATACAGGCTCTGCGCGCTAAACGGGATACCATTCGCAGCAAGTCCCGCGAGCGCATCAGGCACGCTCACAGATGGATCGCCAACCGACGCGGTCGTTGGGGCGTTGACTTGAATCGAATTTCCTACCGTGTAATTGCGATTTTCAAAAGCACCAAACCAGAAAAGCTTGTCCGGAATGATGCGGCCTCCTGCCGTCGCACCATACTGCGTCAGTTCGACAGGCGTCTTGGGCGTGCCACCCTGGTGGAAATAGTTGCGCGCATCGAAAGAGTCCGAGCGGCCAAAGGCATAAGCGGAGCCGTGAATCGAATTCGTGCCGGACTTCAACCCGACGCTGGTGATGGCCCCGGGCTTCCAACCAAATTCCGCCTTGGGATTAACCTGCGTGTTGAATTCCTGAATCGCGTCGATCGGCAAAATCGTTGCCGCGTCGCCAGCCACCGCAGCCGCGTTGGTCACGCTGAAGCCCATGAAAGCCTCGTCGTTGCTCAAGCCATCCAAAATGTAGCTGGTGTCTTCAGGCCGCGCACCGTTGGTGGTTTGCGTCCACGGACCGCCTCCGGGATAAACCGTTGTTCCTGGACGGAGTGTGAGCAAGTTCTGATAGTTTCTGCCGTTTAGTGGAATCTCGTTAATGGTTTGGTTGGTGATGGTCCCGCCGAGAGTAGTGGACGTCGTATCCATCATCGGAGCATCTTCGCTGATCGTGATCGTCTCCGTCTGTGATCCGGTTTGCAGCACGGCATCCACGCGCGAATCTTTGCCGACCTCTACTTGCACATTCTTGCGCTCGAAAACTTTGAACCCCTTCAGTTCGGCGCGTACCGTGTAGGTGCTCGCAATCAAATTGATCGCGACGTATGCGCCGTCCGAATCAGTCGTCAGCGTTTGTGTCACGCCGCGCGCCGGGTCCGTCACCGTTACCGTCGCCCCGGCCACATATCCGCCGGATTGATCGGTGACTATCCCGAGAATTCGCCCCAAGGCTCCCTGCGGGAATGCCGCCGGCGAAACCAACAGCAGCAGGCAGAAAACTAAGCCGCCGAATACACCCATCAGTTTCGAAATAGAGCGAGAATTAAGCATCACACACCCCTGTAATTTGTACTTCCCCCAAATTAACCCCGAAATAGGTATAGCCGCTGTACCATCATACGAAGGCCCTTGTCAACTATTTCCTTCATTCTGAGCAGCAAAATTCCTGATAGCAGGTCTTCTGTACAGAAATTGGTATACTGGACTGACCAGTTCGGATGGAGCGCTCACACGCTCGTTACCCTGCTGATCGACCCCCAAATTCCCCGGAAACTGCTGCAACTAAAGGTAGTAGAGTTTGTCAATAGTACCAACTTTATTCCTCTTCGTGTTTGTCCAGTCAAGCACCCTACCAGATTCGTGCGGTTTTGCACTTTGACCAGCTTCGAAACCCCAATCTCCCGACACCTATCTCAATCCTGTACCGTATAAATCCAAACTTCAGCACCATGATCCGCACGTCCCGGAACCCCCAGAAAAAATCGGTCAAAGCCTTTGCGGCCCTTCCCGAAATAGCCCGCCGTCCGGGCGCCCAAGGTGGACGGCACCTTAGCCAGCAATCGGTAGTGGTCCGCATCAATTTGCTGAAACACGCTGATGTACCCTTCGCCC
>JBAVNY010000407.1:0-6294 GCA_049691535.1 Candidatus Acidiferrum sp. | reverse complement strand
CTTGCAATTCGGCTAGTTCGAACGGAGCGAGCGAGCCTGAGGCAGCCAGGGCGCAAAGCTTCGTGAACTTCTCGTGCTGGTCACCTGGCTGGATCCTTAACATCGTTTCGCTTCCCGAAGATTCTGGACAAAGGCACTTTTACGCAATCGCTCTAAACCGCGATAGAAATGGTGCCTGGTGTTGCCCAGAGGCTGATTCAACTTCTGACTGATTTCCCGTAAGTCTAACCCTTCAAAGTAGAACAACTCAAGCGTGGCACGCTGAGTGTTGGGCAACTCTTCGAAGGCCCTCTCCAGCTGGACTCGGTTCAACTTGGCGCCGATTTCGCGGTCGAGATCCGTGCCTCCAACTAATATATCTTCGAGTGAATCGATATTTGTACCAAGATAAAACCCGCGCCGCGCCAGGTGTGCTTTTCTGTCTAATGCTCGATGAAGGGCGATTTGCAGGATCCAGTTCTTTACCGTGCCCTTGGCGCTATCGAAGAGCTTGGCTTTCTTGTACAAGTGAAAAAATGCTTCCTGGACAACATCTTCCGCTTCGCCAGTATCCCGAATGATGCCGCGCGCAATGCGGAACACCAAGCGAGAATAGCGTTCGAACAGGACTTCCAGCGCTTTGGTGTCTTCCGCTCGCAAGCGGGACATGACATCATCATCGCTGGGAATGCGGCTGGCTGGGATTTCAGGCCGGATGAGCGAGCTATCCTGGCTTATCTCCCAAGCAGTCGGAAATGTAAGTGCACGTCGTGGCGGCAGAGAACTCATGCGTAGTTCCCAATGGGACGGTATGTCGCCAACATCCTCAGCCAAACACCCGTAACATCGATAACTCCCCCGGCAGAGCTTCAATGGTCAGAAAAAGATACACCAGACTCACGTAAGTAAGAAGATTTTTCGATGCGGCGGAGCGTTTTTGTTTCTAATTAAATGCCTTAGTACCTGGTACAAGCTGGCGGTGTGGCTCGTATACATGGAAATACACTGGCTGTTACAGACTTGAGCGCACTCTAAAAAAACAATTTCAGGCCGAACTGCACCAAGCGCGGATTCGTTCCCGGCGCTGTGGCCGTAACTACCCCGAAATTCAGATTGTTGGCCGAACAGCATACGGTGCTGGGCGGAGCAAATTGGGTGCGGTTGAAGATGTTGAAGATCTCGGTGCGGAACTCCAGGCCTAATCGCTCGTCACTCCCGAAGCGTGTGCTCTTGAAAACAGCAAAATCGAAATTGTTGATCCCGTCGGCGCGTAGCCGAGGATCGACGCGAGCTTCATCGCCAAAGGTGAAATCGGCGGGAGCGGCAAAGCACGCGGTATTGAACCAACGTTGGATTCGCGTCGCGTCTGCTCCCGGCGCTTGCGTGTTGCAGTAGGGAATAACATTGGGACGAGAACCGCCACCAAACAAGGTGGTGCCATTGACCTGGCCGTTGGTAACGACCAGCGGGAAACCACTCTGGAAGATGGTTACGCCATCAACGCCCCATCCCCCGATGAACTTGTCGACCGTTCCACTGGTGTTGGAGAAATAGCGCCGACCTTTTCCAAAGGGCAGATCGAGAACGTAGCTGATGACCAGGCGTTGAGGAACGTCTTGGGAAGAGAGTGACCGTTCTCCGCGCAGGTTGTTATTGTCCTGGATCGCGCCGACTCCGGGCTCGAGCCATGCGGTAAGCGTGTCGGTGTCGCTGATGAGTTTAGCGTTGGTATACGCGACGAGTAACGAGCCGGCGTCGGCGAAACGTCTCTGCACGGTGAGCTGAAACGAATGGTAGATGCTGTCGTAGGAGCCCTGGCCCGCAAGTTGAACACTGGTGTACTGAGGGTATGGACGTAGAAGCTGTCCGACTGTGGTGGTGGGGCCATTCAGTGCGAGAGCCGGGCCGTCAATGAAGAAAGGATTGGGAGCGGATTGCACCAGGGCGACGTTTTGCCTTGGATCCGGAAGCGAAGGATTTACTTGAGCGGCGGCTTGCGCCAGTAAGGCATCAGAGATCTGGTTTATTTGTTGTGAATACTGTGCGAGATGGGTGCCTTTTGAGCCGACATAGGCAGCCGACACGAAGAAACCTGCTGGTAGTTCGCGTTGCAGGTCGAGATTCCATTGTTGGACGTAGCCTTCGGGGTGATTGCTGGGGTCGGCTTCGGTGATGGACTGGACGACTTGGGTAAGGAACTGCTGCGTGCCTTGCGTGCCGAGGCTGCGACCGGGCGGCGCGTAAATCCCGGAAGGAAATGGCAGAGCAATAGTGTTTACCGGATGCGTGCCATCTACAGTGCCGGTGTAGGTGGTAGCACCGGCATTGACCATGTCGTTCAGCGGATTGAGGCTGAAGGAAACGTAAGTTGGAATCCAGAAAATGCCATAGCCGCTGCGGACAACCGTCTTGGAATTGATGCTGTAGGCGAGACCGAGGCGTGGAGCGAAATCGAACTTTTCGAGAGGTATGTTGTTGCGGTCTCCGTTGCTCACCAGGAACACATCGCCTTTCACCGGCGCGGATCCTGCGGGAAGGAACTGGGTGAGGTAGTTGGTCGCGGTGGGATCGAAGTACGACAAGCGATTGAAGCGTTCGGACCACGGACCTTGCAGGTCGTAGCGCAATCCCAAATTCAGGGTGAGCCTGCTGGTTGCATGCCAGGAGTCGTCGAAATAGAAAGCTTTGTAAATTTGCTGACCGGCGGTGAATGCGGGTACGAGGGCTTGGGCGAAGAAATGGTTTTCGAAGTTGTTGAAGTTGTCGGCATATCCCAGCAAAAAGTCGGCGAAGGAAAATCCGGTTCCTGGAACGCCGGGCAAGGAAGTAAAGCAGGCCTGGCCCGCTACGCAGAAGTCGAAACCGCCGCTGGCGATGTTCGACTGTGCATAGTTATCGCGGCTGACCTCTAATTGAAATCCGGCGTGAAATTGGTGATGGCCGCGCAGAATCGAAATGCTCGGAGATAAATAAAACTGCGTGTCGCGATCTTGAATGAAGCTTTGCCCCTGGGTGCACATGATGTTGTCGGCAAAGTTGGCGACGCAGGGCGTGGGCGGGGTGCGCATCTCGGCGGGGACAGACAGATTGTAACTCGCAGGCCAGCCAATGGTGGTCAGATCAAAGTTGGAATTTTTCGGGCTTCGATTGTAGGTGAAACGACTGACGCTGGCGTTAAAGCCAAAAACCGTGGTGGGCGTGAGATTGTAGGCGTAGCCAGCGGCCAAGGCATAGCTATGGTAATCCTCGGCGCAACGATCGGCGCACACGCCACTTTCCAGTGGATCGATGGGCAGATCGACTACATGCCAATAATTAAAACGCAGGAAAATCGGCTGCTTATTGGTGATGTTGCGATCCAGCCGCGCGACGACTTGGTTGTGGTCTCCTCCGGTAGGAGCGGCGGTAGTGAAATTGTTGGTCATGGCGCCGGGCTTGTTGGCGGCGGGCCAGAGCGAAAGCAGTTTCGCGGAGGTGGCGTTGATGCGAGTTGCGGGAATAATGTTAGTGGGAAATGGAGTCGGGGTGGCGGTACTGCCGGGACAGGCTCCCTGCGAGTTCACCACGCCGCCACACGGATCGTAAATCTGATCGATCACAACTGGCTTGCCGTTTGCAGTTACGCCACGGTCATTACAGATTCCCGCAGTGAATCCGGATTTACAAATCGCCGAGAAGTCTCCGGCGCTTTCAGCGAGATCGGGGACGGTCGCGGTGAAGGGTTGGCGAGTGCGCAGACGAAAACCCTCGGCGCTCACGAACCAAAACGTTTTGTTGCGTGCGCCGAGATTGGGAATATTCAGCGGGCCCCCGGCATTGCCTCCAAATTGATTCTGCACCCAGCCGGGTCTGGGCTGATCCGCGGCACTGAGGAAGAAATCGTTAGCGTTGAAGACTTTGTTGCGGAGATATTCGTAAATTTCGCCATGGAGAGAGCTGGTTCCGCTCTTGGTGCTGAGATTGGTAACGCCACCGGAAAATTTGCCCCACTCCGGACGAAGATTGCTGGTCTGAACTTTGAATTCCTGAATGGAATCCTGTGTGGGAATCAGGATGGGCAGATTGATGTAGCCGATGTTGAGCGGCTGCCCGTCCAGGTATTCAGCGCTCTCGTTTCCGAACGAACCGTTGACCTGATAATTGTTCCAACCAAATGGATTGACACCTACCGGCGTTCCGGTGGAACTGCCTTGCGGAACCACGGACGCAGCCAGCTCAATTAGGTTGAAAACGTTTCGGCCGTTCAGCGGCAATTCATTGGCTTTCCGTTGTTCCACGACTGTGCCCATGCTGGACGATTCGGTGTCGAGCAGCGGCGCTCCGCCGCGCACGGTGACGCTTTCCGAGGCGGAACCCAGCACCATTTCGAAATTAATTTCCAAGGCGTCTTGGATGTGGAGAACCAGGTCGGACTTGATGACAACTTTGAATCCCAGTTTTTCCACTTCGATGCGGTAGGTGCCGGGAGGCAGATTGGTGATGTAGTAGCTGCCAATTTCGTTGGTGACCGTTTCGTAATGAACGCGCGTACCGGTGTTGATGGTAATCACTTTGGCATCGGGAACGACAGCTTTCGTCGCGTCGGTGACCCGTCCGGTGAGCGAGGCGTTGGTCGACTGTGCAGATATATCGCGAGCTAGAAACAGCACCACAGCGATCAAGAAGAAAGCGCGCAGCACGGCGAGAGAGTCTAAGTTGCGAATGGGACACTGGAGCGATTTCATGGAGATGGGTACCCGAAGTGGTGCGCAAGCGCCTCTACGAAGTTCTTAACGGTGCAATAGATATCCAGGGGAGTCAAGAACTGCCTTGGGAGTTGCGTCCAAAACCTGCACGGCGCATCAATATACCAGTCGCAGTAAGGACTTCTCCGGGGGCGTGGACTCACCGGTTTACGTTAGACTAGGGCGCGGCGAAGGCGCAGTGTAGCGCACTTGGAGAAGCTTGATGGCCTACCAACCAATAGAGAACTACGGAATTATCGGGAACATGCGCACCGTGGCGATGGTGGGGATGAACGGATCGATCGACTGGTTCTGCTCGCCGCGCTTCGACTCCCCCAGCGTCTTCGGGGCGATCCTGGACGATGCAAAAGGCGGGCGCTTTCAAATCTATCCGATTGCGGAAAATATTCGCCGGAAACAGTTTTACTGGCCATCGACAAATATCCTGATCACGCGATTCTTACATGGCGACGGGATTGCCGAGTTGGTGGACTTTATGCCGGTAGGACTACCCTTCGAATCCCCGTGGTACCACCACTTGTTCAGGAGAATTCGCTGCGTGAAAGGTTCGGTGCGCATCGGCTTGGAGTGCAGCCCGGCGTTCGACTATGGTCGGATAAGTCACAAGACAACCGTGGACAACAACGGAGCGGTGTTCATGGCGGATGGTTGGAGAACGTCGCTGTCCTCAGCTTTGCCCTTGGTAAAAGACGCGAAGGGTGCGGTACGAGCGGAGTTTGTGCTGGAGGAAGGAAAGTCGCTCACCTTCACGTTTAATGGAGATTGCAAGGAAGCAGATGGACCGTGCGGCCCGCCATCCGAGCACGAAGCGGAAGACTTGTTTCAGAGCACGGTGAAATATTGGCAGACGTGGCTCTCGTCGTGTACGTACCGCGGGCGCTGGCGCGAGCAGGTGTACCGATCCGCGTTGGCGCTGAAGCTTCTGACCTACGAGCCGACCGGCGCGATTGTGGCGGCAGCGACAACCAGTCTGCCGGAAGTGATTGGGGGCAGTCGCAATTGGGATTACCGCTACACCTGGATGCGCGACGCGGCGTTTACGGTTTACGGTTTTTTGCGAATCGGATTTCGCGAGGAAGCCGCGGGTTTCATGCGCTGGGTGAAAGACTACGCGACGAAAGGCGCGTCATCAGGCGCGCGAACTCCGGTGATGTTTACCGTCGATGGATCCAGCCACATCCCGGAAATAGCGCTGGAGCACTGGGAGGGCTATCGCGGCTCGAGGCCGGTACGCATTGGCAACGCCGCCGCCGGACAATTTCAAAACGACATCTACGGCGAAATGATGGACGCGTATTACCTGTACAACAAATACGTCAGCCCGATTTCGTACGACTCCTGGGTGAGAACTCGAAAGCGCATGGATTGGATTTGTGAAAATTGGCAGAATCCGGACTCAGGAATTTGGGAAATGCGCAATCGGCAGGAGCACTTCGTTTATTCGAAGGTGATGAACTGGGTGGCGCTCGATCGTGGCATTCGTCTTGCCGACAAGCGAGCGTTCCCGGGGGATCGCAGCAAGTGGATTCAAGAGCGAGACAAGATTTACGAAGAAGTGATGACCAAGGGG
>JBAVNY010000406.1:0-22388 GCA_049691535.1 Candidatus Acidiferrum sp. | reverse complement strand
GTGGAAGACTGAGAGCGAAAGTTGAGAATACCGAATCACCTAGGAAGGTTCACGCTCGCGAATGATTCTCTATGTAGTGGGCTTTCAAAATTGCGGACAGGCACCGAGAACGAGCCACCGAGATTTATTTGGATGGGTGGAGGGACTCAATCGGCGGCACAGAAATGGCAGCAGTGAAGCCCCGTTCGGGCGGCATCTTGCCGTTTTTTAGAACGTCGACGAGCGTTTCGACCGCCTGGCCAGCGTTGGGAGGAATGAAAATGGTGGCGGTTAACTGACCGGTGCGAACCCAGGCTTGCCCCGTTTTCGGGAGGCCGTCGCAACCGAGAAATGGAACGGCGAGCCAGCGTTCCTTTTCAAGTTCAGAAGGTATTTCCTGAAATGCTTTGCGCGCACCGATGGCCATGGAGTCGTCTTGTGCAGCGACGAGATCGATGGTGGTCTTTTTGGTGGTGGTAAGTTTCAGCCAGGAGCGCACCGCACGCTGCGAACTATCTTCCGTCCACTGCCCTTTCAACATGACCATTTGAATATTCGCGGGCTTGGCTTCCTGCATGCCCAGGGTGCGTTCTTTCGCGGCGGAATTTTCGGAGGGGCCCTGAATATACAGGACAGTTCCACCTTTTGGCAGAAGGGCGGCGCACTGGCGACCTTGAATGCGGCCGATTTCAACGTGGTCAGAGCTCAAACAAAAAATGGGCACCTTGCTGGACTGGCGTAGTTCGGCGATGTAATTCGCCTCGCGATTGAGAACGGCCCAGCCAATTCCAGCATTGACGGCGGCGCGGGCCACCTGCGGCAGAGCAGTGCCTCCAACCGGTTCGAAGACGATGGCGCTCGGGCGCTCTTCGGGAACGGTCTGAATGGATTTAAGAAGCTGAGTGCTTTGATTGATGGCGTCGTTGGCGGCGTAGACGATTTGCAAGTCCACGCCGCATTGGCGCGCGGCTTGTTCCGCGGAACTAGCCTGTTCTACCTGGTAGTCGTTGTCGTTCGTGGTAAGTGAAACGAGGATTCTTAGTTTAGCCATTGCCCACCGAATATGCTCCCGCTACCACCATACACCGCGTCGGGCCGGTTTTCAGGGAAACGTGAACGCAAGTTTCAATCGCAACGATAGGCTTTTAGCGTGTTGACGTGCTGATCAATCGGGAAACAGGCGTGAATTATCTTCGGGGATGGAGTGCCGTGAGAGGCGGGATGGATTGCGGGACGGTGAGTACCAATTCTTCGGGCATTTTCTTTTTTCGAATGGCGTCGCTGAGCATCTCGAGCGCTTGCCCGGCATTCGACGGAACGAAAATCGTGGCGGCCAGCAAGCCGCTGCGCACCCAGGATTGGCCCGTCTTGGACAAACCATCGCAACCAAGAAAGGGCAGATTGAGCCATCGCTCGCGATCAACTTCCGACGCAACTTCCTGAAACGCTTTGCGTGCGCCAACCGCCATTAAGTCATTTTGCGCCGCGACCAGATCGACGGCAGTCTTCTGCGAAGTGGTGAGCTTCAACCAGGAGCGGATGATGCGTTGCGCGCTTTCCTCGGTCCATTGCCCCTTCAACATAGTCAAATGAAGATTGGCATGCTTCACTTCCTGAAACCCCAACAGACGATCGCGAGCCGCGGAATTCTCTGAGGGACCCTGAATATACAGAGCGGAGCCTCCATGCGGAAGCAGCGCGGAAGCCTGACGACCCTGGATGCGTCCGATTTCGGCGTGGTCGGAGCTAAGACCAAATACCGGGACATGGGCACCTTCGCGCAGTTCGGGAATGTAATTGGCATCACGATTTAAAACGACCCAGCCGATACCCGCAAGCACGGCGGCGCGAGCAACTTGAGGCAGGGCAGTACCACCGACGGGCTCAAACACAATGGCGTTGGGGCGGTCTTCGGAAGCGACTTGAATGGCTTTGAGGATTTGCGTGCTCTGGTTGATGGCGTCGTTTTCGGCGTAGACGGTTTTGAGTTCGACACCGAGATTCTTCGCGGAAAGAGTCGCGGCATTGGCTTGCTCGAGTTGATAGTCATTTTCGCTGGTGGTGAGCGAAAGAAGAAACTTCAGATTAGCCATGAAGTCACGGAAAGTCCCTTTTCCCTAAGATACACCCGGCGCGATGGAGACCGTGCGCAAAGCGAACCACGGATTCGGAATTTCCTGAGCAGCAACGCGTGCAAGGAAAACTGCTGCGCGCTGGGGCGCAGGGGAAGAGCGAGTTTGCGCGAAAAGCCTCAAAGCCAGTATAAGCCTGTCTTTGGTTGAATATAAGGTGTTCTTTTACATGAGCTTGCAGGTGGAGGGGCAGAGGCGTTGTGGCAAGGCTCTTGCTTCCTTTACAGGGAGGCCGCGCCTGTGGCTTCGCTGACGTATCTCAATTCGGCTGCTTCCGCGGGAACGCTCCGCCAATTTCCTTCCTTACTAATGCTGACGACGCTAGCGATTTTCATTGGCAGAGATAGTCGCGGGTTTAGACCTCGCGATGTGGATCGCGAAAAGCAGCACGACTTAATTTCGCTGGAGCGAGACGCCATATGACATGGCAGGAAGAATTTCACCGGAAGGTGGTCACCGCTGAGGAGGCAATTCAGTGTGTGCAGTCTGGCATGCGGGTATACATCCATCCAGGTTGTGCGGAGCCCGAAGTGTTGGTTGAAGCGTTGATGGCGCGAGGGCCGGCGGTGCGGAACGTCGAAATTGTGCATCTGCTGACGCTAGGTCGCGCGGACTACATCGCTCGTGAGATGGAGGGACGTTTCCGGCATAACGCCATGTTCATCGGCGGCAACGTGCGGCAAGCGGTGAACGAAGGGCGCGCCGACTACACGCCAATTTTCCTGAGCCAAGTGGAGGAGCTGTTTGAAAGCGGGCAGATGCCGCTGGATATTGCGCTGATCCAGGTGTCGCCGCCGGACACGCATGGATTTTGCAGCTTCGGGGTGAGCGTGGATGCCACGCAGAGTGCGGTGCGTCAGGCAAAGCTGGTGATCGCGCAAGTAAATGAGCAGATGCCGAGGACGTTTGGCGACTGCTTTGTGCACGTGCGCGATATCGATGCGTTTGTCGAAGTGTCACGACCCCTATGCGAATTGAACCCGGTGACGATCACCGACATTCATCACGCGATTGGGAAGAATGTTGCGGGCTTGATTGAGAATGGTTCGACGTTGCAGCTGGGTATCGGCGCAATTCCAGACGCGGTTTTGCTGGAACTTGGCGGTCACCAGGATCTAGGCGTCCACACCGAGATGCTCAGCGATGGCGTGATGACGTTGATTGATTCGGGCGTGATTAATGGTCGCCAAAAGACGTTGCATCGCGGCAAAGTGGTGCTGAGTTTCGTGCTGGGCAGCAAGAAGTTGTTCGAGTACGTAAACAACAATCCGATGTTTGATTTTTATCCGTGCAGCTACACTAATGATCCGCTGGTGATTTCGCAGAACCATAAAATGGCGGCAGTGAATTCCGGATTGCAAGTGGACATCACCGGGCAGGTCTGCGCGGATTCGGTGGGTACTACGTTCTACAGCGGAATTGGCGGCCAGGTGGATTTTATTCGCGGGGCTTCGGGCTGTAAGGGCGGCAAGCCCATCATTGCCCTGCCGGCAACCGCGAAGAATGGGACGATTTCGCGAATTGTTCCGATGCTGGATCCGGGAGCTGGCGTTGTGACCTCGCGCGGCTCGGTGCATTACGTGGTAACGGAATTTGGTGTGGCGTACCTGCACGGGCGAACGATTCGGCAGCGTGCCGAAGCGCTGATTGAGATTGCCGATCCAAAATTCCGGCAAGAGTTGTACGCCTACTGCGAGAAGACGCGGTGGCTGCAGCGCCCAACGCTGCAGGAAGGATGAACATGGCGACGCTAGCGCGTGGAAAAGTCACTGTGGACCAGGAAGAGTGCAAAGGATGCGGCGTATGTGTGGAGGCATGTCCTCCCAAGTGCCTGGTGCTTTCGGCGGAACTGAATGCGTATGGAGTGCATGTGGCGCATTACAAGGATGAAGGCTGCACCGCGTGCGGTATTTGTTTTTACGTTTGTCCCGAGCCGGGGGCAATTACCGTCTATCGGCTGATCGCAGCGCCGCAAGTGGCCGTTTCTGACGCGGAGGGCAATCATGCGGCAACTCTGTAAAGGCAATGTGGCGGTGATGAAAGGCGCGATGTTGGCCGGATGCCGCGCTTACTACGGCTACCCGATTACCCCGGCTAGCGAAATTGCCGAAACTGCAGCGGAATATTTGCCGCAGATTGGCGGCACGTTTTTGCAGGCGGAAAGTGAAGTGGCGGCAATCAACATGGTGTATGGAGCGGCGGCGGCGGGCATGCGCGTGATGACCGCATCTTCGGGACCGGGAATCAGCCTGATGCAGGAAGGAATTTCCTATCTGGCAGGCGCGGAACTGCCCTGCGTGATTGTGGATGTGGTGCGCGGCGGTCCGGGACTCGGAAATATCGCCCCGGAACAAAGCGACTATTTCGCGATGGTGAAAGGCGGAGGGCACGGCAACTATAAGAATCTGGTGGTAGCGCCCGCATCGGTGCAGGAGATGGCCGATCTTACAATGCTGGCGTTCGAACTTGCGGATCGCTACCGCAATCCGGCGGTGGTGCTGGCGGATGGATTTATCGGGCAGATGATGGAGCCGGTCGAGCTCGAACTGCGAGACACATTGTTATTCCCAAAGCCGTGGGCAGTTTGTGGAACGCCGGAGACACGGAAGAATCTTATTTGTTCGATACAACTGGAGCCGGACAAGCTCGAGCAGCATGTCCGCAAGTTGGCAGAAAAATACAAAGCAGCGGCGGAGGTGGAGACGCGACACGAACTGTATCGCTGCGACGATCCGGAAGTGCTGCTCGTGGGCTATGGAATTACGTCGCGAGTGCTGCGGTCCGCTGTGGACGATCTGCGCAAGGAAGGAGTGCGGGCGGGACTTTTCCGGCCCATTACGTTGTGGCCCTTCCCTTCCGAGGCATTGCGGCGGGCGGCACATCGCGCGCACGTAGTGTTTGTGGTGGAGATGAGTACCGGTCAGATGGTGGAAGACGTCCGACTGGCGCTGAACGGCAGCGTGCAAGTGGAATTCTTTGGGCGTACCGGAGGCAATGTGCCGCTGGCCAGCGAAGTTTGTCGGGAGTTGCTGGAGCGAATGGGAATGACGGCAGAGTGGGGCGTGTGAGCTGTTGGTTGTCTAGATGAGGTAATGCCGTGAATGAATATGAGGTAATTAAATCGAAATCGCCGGTGTTTTACGGGCGATATGAGCGCAAGGCAGAATTACAGCAGCAGACCCACTACTGCCCGGGCTGCGGACATGGGGTGGTGCATAAGCTGATCGCCGAAGCGATTGCGGATATGGGAATGCAGGATCGCGCCATCTTTGTGAGTCCCGTGGGCTGCTCGGTGTTTGCCTATTTTTATTTTGATGTGGGCAATGTGCAAGCGGCGCATGGCCGCACACCGGCGGTGGCCACCGCGCTGAAACGTTCGAATCCACACGGCCTGGTGGTGGCGTATCAGGGTGACGGCGATTTGGCGGCGATTGGCACGGCAGAAATTGTGCATGCTGCGAATCGTGGTGAGAAGCTGTCGGTGTTTTTTGTAAACAACGGAATTTATGGAATGACCGGCGGGCAGATGGCGCCAACCACGCTGGTGGGGCAGACGAGTACCACGTCGCCTTGGGGACGGCGTCCGTCGAACGAGGGCTATCCGCTGCGCATGGCAGAAATTCTGGCGACGCTGGAAGCTCCGGTGTACATCGAGCGCGTTTCGCTCAGCGACAACAAAAATATTATGAGGGCCCGCAGAGCGGTGCGGCACGCGCTGGAATTGCAACGTGATGGCGCGGGATTCAGCTTTGTGGAGATCTTGTCGCCCTGCCCAACGATCTGGAAAATGGCTCCGGATGAAGCACGAACATGGATCGCCGACAAGATGCAACCAGTGTTTCCGCTCGGCGTCTTGCGAGACCGCAAGTTACCGGAAGTCGCAGATGCGGTGCCGCAAACAAGCGTGCCCGCACTGTTGGGCTTCGGAGCGGTGCCGGAAACGACGCTACACCCTGGCACCGGTGCAAATTCGGTGCAAGCCGATTTGCAAGTGAAGATCGCCGGGTTCGGAGGGCAAGGCGTGCTGCTCCTGGGACAGATCCTCGCGGAAATGGGGATGCGTGAAGGGCGCGAGGTGAGTTGGCTGCCGTCGTATGGTCCGGAAATGCGTAGCGGAAGCGCGCATTGCCATGTGTGCTTGAGTCGTGAACGCGTCGGTTCGCCACTAGTTGAACATCCAGACGTGCTGATCGCCATGAATGAATTGTCGCTACAGAAATTCGCACCGCAAATGTTGCCAGGAAGCACAATTCTATATAACGGTGAGGCAATACCGGCAGGATGCATGATCCGGCAAGCCCGCGTGCAGTGCATACCCGCCGCGAAAATTGCGGACTCGTTAGGAAATGCAAAGGTCACCAACATGGTGGTGCTCGGTGCCCTGCTGGAATTGACGCAAGCGCTTCCCAAACAGACTGCGTTGGCGTTGCTACAGGAAAAAGTGCCGGACGCAAAATTGCTGGAACTGGATCGGCTGGCAATCGACGCTGGAATAAACTGGATGCGAAAAGAAATTATCTAACGATAGAAAAAACGACAACTTGGAGCCCTACCCAGGGTCCAAGTTGTCGCACATTATTTCAGAGAACGGAAGAAAGTGGCGGGCCGAGCGAGGTTCGAACTCGCGACCTTATGCTCCGGAGGCATACGCTCTATCCATCTGAGCTACCGGCCCACTTCATCGCGGAAACTTAGCGTCAGTCTTGCCTGTTGCACAAGTAAGAGCAGCGCTAATCTCCTTCATGATACACGGGATTTGCTTGCTTTCCCAGCGTCCAACGCGCTTCAGCCTTTGGAGCGGTTCTTGATATCGTGCGCAAGCTTTTCGATTTCTTCAGCCTTTTTCAACAGATTCAAGCTCAGAACCTTGCTGGAATCGGTTTTGTCCACTTCGGCTTTTAATTCAGTCGCCAGTTCATAGAGTCGCTCGATCTTTGTCTTGATGTCTTTCTCGTTTTCTTCGAGCCGCTTCTTTTCTGCGGACGGGTTGATTGGAGCGGAGGAAGGCGAATCGTCGGGATTGCGCCGGTCGGGAGTAGCACCCGTGGGGTTCTGGCCAGCCGCCGGCACCAAGGCTGTTCCGCACGTGATGGCGACGAAAAGCAAGCCTGCAACAATCGCCGGTCTGATGTTCACCTGAGTCCCTCCGTGGTGTGGGCGCACATGCAGTTTGCGCGCGACTGCATCGCGCTGCCACCAATGGTATACTCGCCCCGCAGCAATCCTATGTCTAGCTTTCTCACAAACCTACCCGACTTCACGCTCACCAACCTGCTACATCTCCTTATCATTTTTGGCGCGGCGGTGATCTTGAGCCGCTCGTGGCGGGCGTTAACTCAACTGATCGTAAAACCCGCGTCGGCACCATCGCGAAACGCCCAGGTTCGCGAGCAACAAACGCGCACACTTTCGAACCTACTGTCCAGCGTGGGAAATAAAATCATCTGGGCGCTGGCAGGACTGACGGCGGCGTTGGAAATTGGCATCAACATTATGCCGGTGGTGATTGTTGCATCCGTCGTCGCGCTGGCTCTGGGGCTGGGAGCGCAAAGCCTGATGCGCGATGCGTTGGCGGGATTTCACATCGTGCTTGAGGATCAGTATGCCGTAGGCGACACGATCCAGATTGGCGACATATCGGGCCGGGTCGAACAAATGGATTTGCGGCGCACGGTGCTGCGCGATGCGCGTGGCGCGATCGTAACGATTGCCAATGGCGAGATTCGCAGCGTGAGCAATCTGAGCCGCGACTGGTCGCAGGCATTTGTGGACATCGCCGTTTCGCCACAAGTCGCGCAGGAAACAGCGCTTCAAGCTCTCGATATCGCGGCGACGGAACTGCGCGCCGATCCCGCGTGGTCGCAAGCGATCGTCGATGGTCCGCGGATACTGGGCCTGCAATCCTATGATCAGAGTGCTTCAACGATTCGTCTGCAGGTGCGCACAGCGCCGGCTCGGCAAGACGATGTGGCGCGCGAGCTGCGCCGCCGCATCCAACTGGAGTTTCAGCGTCAGGGCATCCCCCTGTCCGACGCGCAACGCGTGGAGCTGGTAAGTCCCGCCATTACCCCGGAGAAGGTTCATCCGGCTTCCGCAGCATCGTAAAGGAGATTTGCCCATGTCACAGATCACGTACGAAGAAGTGAACCTCATGCTGCGGCTTTATGATTTGCGCCGGGAACCACGTCTCCGCGAAGCGCGCAGCTGGTTTGTGGAACATTTCCACGCGTCAACGCCGGAAGAGGTGATGCAGAAATATCCGCAAGGCAGCCAGGAAAACACCTTCATCCGCATGGTAATCAGCTATTGGGACATGGTCGCGAGCATCGTGAACCGCGATTTAATTAATGACGAGATTTTTTTCGAGAGCAATGGAGAGATTTGGGTGGTCTGGGACCGCATGCGGTCGATTGTTCCCACCTGGCGAGCCGCATTCAAGAATCCGCTGCTGTTTTCGAACATCGAAGAAACCTGCAAGCGACTGGAAAACTGGCGGGAACGACGCGCTCCGGGATCTACCGCCGCCATGCGGCAAATGATGGAACAAAACCTGAGCAAGGTTAAGTAAATCTTATAAGTATGTTTTGTGCGCGCTTACTTAGGTGCTGAGTGCCGTCGATTCGGCGGCGATTCCGTTGCGTGCTTCCGGATCGCTCGCTAGCGGCGCCAAGCGAACGCAATTGCGTCCCGCCCTTTTAGCTGCGTAGAGTGCCAAATCTGCCTGCTGAATCATTTCGTCGACGTCAGCCTGAGGAAAATCCACGCTAAGAGCCAGACCTACGCTGATGGTGACCCGGATGGCTTTGCTCGGCGTGGAGATGAGCTTGCCGGCGATTCCGGCACGCAAATTTTCCGCACGCGCCACAGCGCTGGCCGGATCGCATCGATTCAAATACGAGAAATTCTTCCCCACCGTACCGGCCCACCATATCGTAGGAACGCACCGAGTGATGCAAGCGCCGAGAGACTTCGCGAAGCACGTCATCGCCGGCGCGTAACCGCGCCTTCAGTTCTTCGGCGTCGAAAGGCTTGGTGAGGTAATCGTCGGCGCCGGCCTCCAGGCCCTGAACAATGTCCTGTTTACTTTCTCGGGAAGAAAGCAAGATGGTGTGGGTATAAGCCTGTTCACGCATCTGGCGAAGCTGATGGCAAACCTCGACACCATCTTTTTCCGGCATAACCCAGTCGACTAGCGCGAGACGAGGCGGATCCGGTTTAGACAATTCCTCGAGCGCCTGACGTCCGTTTTCGACGGCGATCACCTCATATCCGGCCCGCTGCAAAATCCGTTCCAGCAGCACACGGGAAAGCGCATCGTCTTCGGCAACCAGTATGTTCATGCCTTAACCTCCGCCAACTGCGCTTCCACCAGGTGAAGTGCCTCGGCGACAAATCGTTCCAGCGCCGCGGCAATCTGAGGCAATTCGTCGTGCGACTCATCGCGCGCCGCCGTTTCTAGCTTGGCCGCTATTTCCGCCGCAGCGGGCATGGAAAGGTTGCGGCACATACCCTTCAGTGTGTGCCGTGCGCGACAGCCCCTGATAATCTCTTTCGGCCAGTTGCTGCCTGACCTTTACTAGATTTTTCTTACTGTCGTCTCGAAACAACAGCAACCACTCTTTCTCATAATTCGTGCACAGAATTTGCGATGAATTCGGGGTTGCTCGAAACCCTTAAATTTCATGCCTCAGGATGGACATCGCATCTAAATGAAGGGAAATGACTTGTTGGCGCCACAGTGCGCCTTACCATCCTGCCCCGCTTTGCAATTTCTCGGCTGGCGGCCGTCTGGAGCATCCCACGGATTACACCAAAACATTCGGGGCGAGTGGCGTTTGTGTTTGGAGCATAGTGTGCCGGAGGCGGAGGAAGTGGTACTGAGGGACGCGGTCCGGCGGGGGAAGGAGGAGATTACTGCTGGTCGCAGTTTTGCTAGCTGGTTCTCTAACTACCAGTACTATCTATGGCTTGCGGACAGGGTCAAAACCAGTCCTAAGGTAGTTCTTTCATGCAAAGAGAAAAATTACGTTAGCAAATTGCGGGACGAATAAGTCAAGTTATTCCAAGTAAAGGAGTTAGCCCTGTTTTTGTGGGGTAATGGACTTGCCATGATGCAAATGGGAGTTGAAAGTAAAGCAATTCAAATGTATGAGATGTATTGTAGTTTGGCGACGAGACGAAAGGTTTGCCCAGTTACTCATTGCTGCCCGCCCCATTTGCTTCCATATAACTCAGTCAGCTGTGAAGCCGCTTGTGGCACCGAAGAGCAGGCCCCCTCGGGGGCGAGGTGTATGTCGCCGGCGTGCCGGAGTTTTTCAGTACGCGCGAATCGCGGTCACATGGGAGTCCAGCCTCAATGAGCGCAGCGCAAGTCGTAGTGGAAAAAGCAGCAAAGCAGCAAGGCCCGCCCTCGCGATGGAACGATCGGCTGCGCGCCTTGCGCAACATCCCGCCACTCTTCCGGATCGTTTGGAAGTCCGCGCCTAAAGTTGTCGCCTCCAGCTTGTTTTTCCGGGTGTCGGCGGCGCTGATTCCCGTGGCGATGTTAGTGGTCACGAAATTCATCATCGACTCGATCTACCAACTAACGTCGCAACACAAACCGCTTCCCCACCTGTTTTGGTGGCTGGTAGGGCTGCAATTTGCCTTGGCTAGCTTGGCGACGATCTTGGCGCGCTTGGTGGATTTTTGCGACAACGTCCTGGCCGACAAGTACACCCGGTACATCAGCACGCGGATTATGGAGCACGCGGCGCAGTTGGACCTGGCTTCCTACGAGGACCACGAGTTCTACGACAAACTGGACCGTGCGCGGGTGCAAGGCACCGATCGCATCGGGATGATCCAGTCCAGTGGACGGCTGGTGCAGGAAGTCATCATGACCGCCAGCTTGGCGGCTAGCATATTCTTCTATTCTCCCTGGATTCTGCTGGCCTTGATCGTGTGCGTAGTGCCGGCCTTCCTCGGCGAAACACATTTCGCTTTCCTGGGATACTCGCTGAATTTCAACCAGACCACTGCGAAACGCGAGATGGAATATCTGCGAATCCTGGGAGGAAGCAAAGAAGGTGCCAAGGAACTGAAGCTTTTTGGATTAGCGTCGCACCTGGTGGGCCGCTACACCGAGCTTTCGAACGAGTTGCATCGCCAAACCGTCAGCCTGCAGAAACGCAAGTTGATGATGGGCACGGCGCTTACGCTTCTGGGCACGCTGGGGTATTACGGCACGTACGCCTGGGTGATTTACGAAACGGTGATGGGCCGATTGACGTTAGGTACTCTGACATTTTTGGCGGGAGCCATTGGCGGCGCGAGCACCAACATCCAGGCAATCTTCACCACGTTCTCGAGTATTGCTGACCAAGCTCTTTTCTTGACGGATTTGCTGGAATTTTTCCAGATGAAGCCGCGCATTGTTTCGAAGCCGGGAGCGCTACCGGCCCCGCGGCCCATTCGCCAAGGCTTCGAGTTCAAAAACGTTTCATTTTCTTATCCGGGTAATCCGCGGCCAGTGCTGAGCGACATAAATTTCAAACTGGCGCCAGGGGAACGCATCGCTTTGGTCGGCGAGAATGGAGAGGGCAAGACCACCATCGTGAAACTCTTGACCAGACTCTACGATGTGACTTCCGGGCAGATTTTGTTGGATGGTGTCGATATTCGCGAGTACGACATCGAAGATTTGTGGCGCGAAGTTGGCGTGATCTTTCAGGATTTCATGCGCTATGAAATGACGGCATCGGAAAACATCGCCATTGGTAGAATCGAAGAACGAGGCAACTCGTTCCGGATTCGCGCCGCGGCGCTGAAGAGTCTGGCCGACGACGTGATTCACCAACTGCCGAAGCGCTATGACCAGGTGCTGGGCTCGCGATTCGAAGGCGGGATCGAACTCTCTGGCGGACAGTGGCAAAAAGTCGCCCTAGCGCGGGCGTATTTGCGCGATGCGCAACTACTGATTCTGGACGAGCCAACAGCGGCTTTGGATGCGCGTTCGGAGCATGAAGTGTTTGAACGTTTCGCGGAATTGACGGCGAACAAAATGTCGTTGCTGATATCGCATCGCTTTTCCACGGTGCGCATGGCCGATCGCATTCTGGTGCTTGCAAGCGGAAAGATCGCGGAGCAAGGCCCGCACAACCAACTGGTGAAAGACGGCGGGCGCTACGCGGAAATGTTCGAACTTCAGGCAGCAAATTATCGTTGAGGGACTGAGGAGCACGAGAAATATATGGCTACACCAAATCAATATGCCTCAGACTTAAGTCCGCTAACAAACGTACTACCCGTGTCGAAAGCGGCGATCGAAGACATTCAGATTAAACTCCAAGCCTCGGAAAGGCCTGAAGACGTGGATCAAGCTCAACTGCTCACTAACGCCTGCATGGAGGCGCGCTCCTGGAAGGCTGCGGCAGGAAAACAGAATTCAGAAGTATTGGAAACGAAATGGGAAAACGCGGATAAATCGCTTCGTGCGGCGTGCGCACGCTTGCGCAGTTTGAAACGCATCACTTCGGATAGCGCGCGGAGATTGTTGGAGAGTGAAGCGCTGTTGCACACTGCTCTTCAGGAAGTGCAGCAGGAGCTGCGCCCCGTGGAGAAGTTGCCACAAGTGGACTTGGGTGGAACGGGTTATGTACCCCGGGCTTACGCGGCGGGAGACAGTTTCCTGCGCGCCGTTAAATACGAAGTGGATAAGGATGCGCTGGTAACGTTTTTGAAGGGCGTGCAGCAGGATGTGCCGTTTCAGACCCCGGAGCTTTGGGCACTGAAGCCGATGATGCTCCTGGCGCTGACGGAACGCGTCAGCGTGTTGGCCGAGCAATGCGACGGCTTTTTCCAATCTTCGCAAAGCGAGTCCGCAACTACATCATCGAAGACCGGTGAAATCGGAATGGCCACGCTGCTTACCTGCCTGAGAGAGCTATTCGAACTGGATTGGGAGCAAATGTTCGAGCAAGTCAGCATCACGGAAGAAATCTTGCGCGAGGATCCGCATGGAACTTATGCGCGGATGGATGCGGAGAGCCGTGGTCTGTACCGCAACGTGTTGGCCGACTTGGCCGATCATTCGACGAAAACTGAGCAGGAAATTGCGCGGACAGCCGTCGAAATGGCTCGCGGACCTCATGCCGCTTCCAGCGAACGAGCCGAAGAGCGCAGATCCCATGTGGGCTACTACCTGGTGGGAGAGGGAGCCTCGGCGCTCAAAGAAGCGGTTGAATATAAAGCGCCCCTTGCGGACCGCGTAAAAGAAAGCATCCTGCGCCATCCCAGCGCGTTTTATTTCACCGGAATCGGAGTGCTGGCGGTTTTAGTAATTGCGCTATTCATCGCCATTCCTGGGCTGCGGGCATTCCACTGGTACGAACTGGCGCTGTTGTTGCTTCCCGCGCTGGAATGCGCTGTGGCCACGATGAATTTCATTACCACTTCGTTTGTGCCGCCGCGAAAAATTCCTCGCATGGATTTCTCGGAAGCCATTCCCGCCGATAGCACCACCATGGTTGTCATTCCGATGTTGTTGGGTAGTGAAGAGCAAGTCAAGCATGCGGCGAGGGATCTCGAGATCCGCTATCTCGCCAACCGCGATGCACACCTGCATTTCGCGTTGCTCACCGATCCGCCAGACTCGGTGCAGGAGTTTGACGAGAAAGATGCGCTAACCGCGGTTTGCTCGAAGCTAATGGATGATTTGAACGAAAAGTATGCTTCTGATGGGAAAGGACTGTTCTATCACTTCCATCGCAATCGCTCCTACAACGCTTCCGAAGGAATCTGGATGGGCTGGGAGCGCAAGCGCGGAAAACTGCTGGACCTGAATAATTTTCTACTGGGCAAGAACGACAACTTCGCGATTCGGCATGGTGACCTGTCGCTGCTTCCCAAGGTGCGTTACGTCATCACGCTGGACTTGGATACCCAGTTGCCCAAAGATTCCGCTCGCAAGCTGATTGCTGCTATGGCCCATCCGCTGAATCGTGCGGTGATCGATCCGGTTTCTAACATTGTTGTAGAGGGCTACGCGATTCTGCAGCCTCGCGTGGAGATCAGCGTAAAGTCCAAGAATCGCTCGCGACTCGCAGGTATTTTTTCCGGCGACGCCGGGTTCGACATCTACACCCGGGCAATTTCCGACGTTTACCAGGATCTGTTTGGCGAAGGCATCTTTGCGGGCAAAGGAATTTACGAAATAGAGGCGTTCCAACAAGTTTTGGATCGCCGTCTTCCTTGCAACGCGGTTCTGAGTCACGATCTGATCGAAGGTGCGTACGCGCGAGTAGGTTTGATCTCAGATGTGGAAGTGATCGACGACTATCCTTCGCACGTGAGCGCCTATAGCCGGCGCAAGCATCGCTGGGTGCGCGGTGACTGGCAAATTATTTACTGGCTGATGACAAAAGTTCCGGACCACTCTGGGAAAATGGTTCACAACCCCATCAGTCACGTTTCTCAATGGAAGATTGTCGACAATTTGCGGCGCAGCCTGACGGAATTTTCGCTCTTTCTGCTGCTTATGACCGGCTGGTTTATGACCCCAGCCAGGGCGCTGTATTGGACGTTGGGAACCTTGACGATTATTTTGTTTCCCACCGTGTTGCAGACCGCCGTATCGCTGCTACGAGCCGCCAAGGCACGGTGCTTTGCCGCGTGTTGGAAGAACATTTTCGTGGACTTTTCGAATTCGCTCGCAACGCTGGTGTTCCGCTTGGCGCTGCTTTTCCATCAGAGCCTGGTGACCCTGGATGCTATCGTACGCACCATTGTGCGTATGGCGGTGACGCGTAAACGACTGTTGCAGTGGGAAACCGCGGCGGAAGCAGAATCGCTCACGCGCAAGCAAGATCCCATCGAACTGTATTTGATGTGGATTCCCTGGCTGTGCTTCATGCTCGACCTAGTCGTGGTTGTGCTGCGCCCAACGTCGATCATTATTGCTCTGCCGTTCCTCGCACTTTGGGGATCTTCCAAGGCAATTTGCGAGTGGCTGAATCTTCCTTATTGGACCACCAGCACCCGGCTCAGCGGCAGCGATCGGGATCTACTGCGTGGCACTGCATTGCGCACGTGGCGCTTTTTCCGCGAATTCAGCAATGCGGAAGACAATTGGCTGATTCCAGACATCGTGCAGGAAGGCGGTCTGATCGCGAATCGCATCTCGCCTACCAATCTTGGATTTATTTTCAATTCCAGACTGTCGGCATATGACCTGGGCTGGTCGACGGTGACGGAATTCTTGGCCGACACCGAAAATACTTTCGAAACCATGCGGAAAATGCCCAAGCATCATGGGCATTTGTACAACTGGTACGACACCATCACGCTTCAGCCCGTTCCTCCTCGCTTTGTTTCCACGGTGGACGACGGCAATCTGGTTTGCTGTTTGTGGACACTGAAACAGGGCTGTCTGGAAGCCTCCCGCGAACCAATATTCCGCAAGGCGTTCTGGCAAGGTATCTGCGATCATCTCGAAGTCGTTTTGGAAGTCCTCTCGCAAAACCGAGCTGGCAGGAACCTGGTGCTGATGACCGAAGGCCTGCGGCTGAAGGTGCGCTCGTATGGGCGTGGAGCAGAAGCGGATTGGCCGACCGCGCTTCCGAATCTCGCCGCAGACGTCGCGGCATTGGAGCAGCAAATCCTGAGCGCTGAAGTAGGCGACGATGCAAAATGGTGGGTGCGCGAGCTGTCGACGCGAATCACCAGCTTGCAGGAAATGGTCAACAATTTTGCGCCGTGGCTAGCGCCGCAGTTTGAGCCGTACCGCCGGCAGCTAGCAGCCCAGAGTACCTTCAGCGTAGAGACCCTGTCATTCGAATCGCTGCCGCACGTCCAAGCCGCTTTAGAGAAAAGGATTCAGGAAATTCTCGCGAACGAAGCTACCGATCAAGTAACGCGCACTGCCATGGAGTTGCTGCGCGCGGCGCTCTCGAGTTCCGCTGAAATAATCCGGAAGACCACCAATCGGCTTGCCTCTCTCGCCGCCACCGCCGAAGCCGCCGCCAAGGAAATTGATTTTGGCTTCTTCTACAATCCAGCCAAGAAGCAGCTCTCGATTGGCTTTGATGCCGAAAAGAATGCTCTGCACGAAGCTCACTACGACTTGCTGGCATCCGAAGCGCGCGCGGCGGTATTCGTCGCGATTGCCAAGGGCGAAATCCCCCAAGCCGGCTGGTTCCAGTTGGGCCGGCCACGCAAGACCTACAAAAAGGCAGGTGTACTGCTTTCCTGGACCGGCACTATGTTCGAATATCTGCTGCCTTCCCTGTGGATGAAGAGCTATCCGAACACGCTGACCGAACAGAGTTCGAAAACCGCGGTGCATGCGCAGAAGGACTTCGCCACCGCCAAATCCGTTCCCTGGGGCATCTCGGAATCTTCCTGCAGCGACCGCAACCCGGACACACACTATCGCTACCACGCTTTCGGATTGCCCAGCTTGGCGTTAAGCCGGCCGGAAGGCGACGATCTGGTTATCTCGCCGTATTCGACGTTTCTGGCGTTGCTTGTGGATGCGCCCAGCGCCGCCAAGAATCTTCGCGAGATGAAGACGAAAGGCTGGGTTGGCGCGTACGGCTACTACGACGCGTGCGACTTTACGCCTTCGCGCATGAGCAATGGGCGAAACCACGAAATGGTGCGCTGCTGGATGGCCCACCACCAAGGCATGATCCTGGTTGCCGCTGCTACCGTCCTTGGCGACATGTCCATGCAACGCCGCTTCCATGCCGAACCGATGGTCGCTGCTGCGGAGAGAATCCTGCAAGAGAAAGTTCCGCGCACACCGGCGCTGGAACTGGAACCAACGGAAAGCCAAGCGGAGCTTCCGATTACTCCGTCGAATCCGCCACAGCAAGCTTTAATGCCGGCTGGCTAATGGATGAACTGGCAGCATTATTTCGAATATCTGAAAGATTCAAGTTAGCGATTAGGATGTGCGGTAAGCGCGTTCGGATGCGTCGGCGAATTGGGATCGACCTTGAATCCGGCGCGATCCATACCGCGCTGCGCTTCGGAATTCTTCATAAACGTATCCCACACAAAAGAGCTGCGCGCATTCTCAGCCATCACCATGGTAATGCCGGTGTCGATACCCACAACATCCGTGTCGTACCAATTGTTCAGCGGATTGAAGGCGTCGACGAAGCCGTATTGCGTCCAGCCATCCTTACCGTAGCGATCTTTGATCGTTCGCAGCACGCGCATCGCGGCTGCCGGTAAAAACGCGAGCGAGCCCCCGGCGGCGCAGGGAACCACACTGCCGTCAATGGGGCCAGTTTCCGGCGGGCCGCCCCACGCCACGTATCCCTTGCGCGAATCGGAAGCGGTGATGCCCCACAAATCGTCGCTGTAATCGGGAAATTGTTTAGACAAGTCGAGACAGAAGCGCCGATGCGCATCCGTGGCCAGAATCGAATTCTGGAAATAATCGGTATAGCGGTCGCGCTTGCCACGGAAATCAAACCACGCCTGGGAATATTGATGAATAAACAGCGGCGCGAACGAGCCAATATAGCGAATGCCGTCATATTCAAAAGTGGTTCGCTTCCAGGCGTTCCAGGCTTCGGCGGGCAAAGGATGTGAGTACGAGCCGAGTCCCAGCAGGTACATCATCATCATTTCGCTGTAATCGCCCCAACGGTATTGAAGAAAACCGCCTTCGGGCGTCCACCCGTGTGGCAGAATCGGCGTGTCTTCGGAAAGCCAATTCCAGTCGACGCGATTGAAAATCTCGTGTGCCAGCTCGCTGATCTCCGTATGGTTAAAATGCTGACGACAGGTCAGGACGCCACAGAGCAAAATAGCCGTGTCCACGGACGAAACTTCGGAGTCCCACAATCTTTCGCCGGTGTTGATGTTTGCAAAGTGATAGAAAAAGCCGCGGTGATTCGGCAATTTCTTCCAGAGGAAGCGCATGGTATTCAGCGCGCGCGCTTCGGCCGCGGGACGAAATACGTAGCCGCGTTTTTCTCCGATACACAACGCCGTAAGGCCGAAGCCGGTAGCGGCAATGCTTCCCAATTCGCTCGTTACCGGATTGCGGGCGTTGCAGCGGTCCAGCACGATGCCGGTTTCCGGATGAGCTTGGCCCCAGAAAAATTTGAAACTGGCCATCTCCAGTTCGTCCAGAAAGGATTCATCGGCGGCGGAGAATGGATTCCCCTTGGTAGCAGGCGCGATCGCGGGAGCTGGTGCGGAAGCTTGTTGACCGAACATCCGCAACTCCTCCAGCGGGTTCATGCCCAAGATGGGTAAACCTGCTGCCAAGCGCGCAGTATTCTTTAGCCATGCGCGGCGCGAAAGTCCGTGCATGTTCATTTTCTTTCTTCTTTGCATTCTATTCAATTATAGACACTCTTGCCGTGGAGAGAAGGCGATATGCCTCGGGTTACACCTAGGAGTGACTTATGGTGCTTTTCTAAGGCACTTTGCCGAACGATATAGACGCGTCTGCCTTGATTTGAAGTGTGGCGCAGTATACGTTGGGGAATGGTGATGACGCGCAAACGCAAACTAGTGATTTGGGGTGTGGTGATCGGCACCATCGCCGTGGTGGTAGCTGCCGTCCTACTGGTGATATGGCAGCGCAAGCGACACAAGCCGATTACCATCCGTGGCGCAGTGCTGAAACAAGATAGTGACCCCCGGAAGCAGTCTCCGGTCGAAAATGTGGAAGTGCATGCGGCCGATGGAACGGCAGTCCGCGACGGGAAAAGCGACTTCATAGGCGGCTTCGCGCTCACTTTACCAAAGGGAGTAAAGCTTGGAACTCCGGTTAAGCTCTCCTTTCACCATCCGGATTTTCTACCCTTGGAGTTGAATCAACCGCTCAGCGACAAAATACTTGTTGTTCACCTGGTTCCCCTGCATGGCGAAGTGGAAGCTGCACTGAATCAGACCGAAACGAAGGTCGGAAACGTCGTGGTGCGCTATTCCACGGAGACCATGCGCACCGAGAACATCGGCAGCGCGATAAAGACCTTTCAAGTCACCAATGACGGCAACGTTCCCTGCAACAACCGCCCTCCGTGCTCGCCTGACGGTAAGTGGAAGGCCTCGATGGGATCCGCTTCTCTGGATGCCGGTGAAGGCAACGTGTTCCGCGACGCGCGCGTTTCTTGCATCGCGGGGCCGTGCCCTTTTACCCGCATAGATACTGACGGTTTTTCTCGAGGAGGCCGCAACATCCGAGTCTCCGTACGAAATTGGTCGGACACCACCACATTTCTCTTACAGGCGGAAGTCTTTCGCTCGCAGTTGGGAGACGTCACGCGCCGCGTCTATCCGGTAATTTTCGGCCGCGCACTGAACTTCACTTTGCCTTCAACGGCCCAAGGTCCATCCATCGAAGCGGACCTGAACGGCGCGTTCATGGTGTTTCCCTTGGGACCCAATCCCATCTTGAGCTGGGCCAGTTGCCAGGTGCGCGTCGAAAAGAATGAAGCCAAGGATTATCGCTGCGAGTTGAAGCCCGGCTACGGCTTCCGATGATTACCACAGCGCGAAACCCTTTCTAGGTATTCTCACAAAATTTTTACTACTTTACGCGGCCTGGCCTCCCCACTATGATGCGGCGCACACGCCTTCCGGCGCGAACTCAGTTGCTAGACTCGTGGTATCTGAGGAAGAAGGATACAAATAATGCGTGTGTCGCACTACCTGGCGTCTCCGTTGCTCCTCTGTTTCGGTTTGCTGGTTACGCCAAGTTCTCGTGCTCAGAGTACAGCGACACAAACAGAGGCACCACACGCTTTTAGTAAAGGAAGCGCGGTTTACGTTAGCGATTTCGAACTGGACGCTGAGAATGTGAAGGTAGACAAGGGCGGCGTAGTGGGCGAAGCGCGTCCAGGAATTTTCGAGCGGCCAAGAAAGAAGGAACAGCGTGACCCAGAGACCCAAGCCAAGAAATTGGTCGACCTGATGTCGAAGAGCTTGGTGGAAGACTTGCAAAAGGCAGGATATAACGCGCAACATCTCGCTCCAGGAGAGCCACAACCGTCATCCGGCGCGTGGGTCCATGGAGTGTTCACCGAAGTCAATGAAGGCAGTCAGAGGCGCCGCGCGGTCATCGGATTTGGCAGCGGCGCGGCAAAAATGGATCTGTATGTGACGCTTACCGATCTGTCCAAGCCAGAAAAACCGCTCTACGACGCGCCCAAAGAAGACAAAAGTGACAAGAAGATGGGCGCGGTGATTACCATGAATCCCTACGTGGCGGCAGCGAAATACGTGATGGAAAAAGACGCTTCGGAGAAGACGGTGAGGAAGACCGCCAAGGAAATTTCAGAACAAGTGGCCAAGAATCTCGCCCAGGCGCAAACAGCCGCTGCCGCAAAATAAAATTTACGGACGCTGCTCGATGAACTATTCCATCTCAAATGTAACGTAAGTCAATTTCCCGTTGCGCTCTACCTGCATCGCGGTTCCATCGCCGGGCTTAAGCTTGCTGAATTCCGCTCGCAAATTATCCACGCTGCTGATGGGTACGCGATTCAGCGCATGAATCACATCGCCTTCGAGTAGACCGGAATCGACCGCCAGACGATTGGCGACCGTGGAAGCCACCACGACGCCTGTTGGAATGCGAAGACCGTCCAAGAGTTCCGCAACTTCCGGAGTAACGGTGATGCCCACAATTCCCAATCTTGGTATCAGATCTTTTTTAGGATCGGCCATATCTGCCAGCCGGCTGGGCTCATTATGAGGCTCGTAAATTGGCACGTTCAGATCGAGCTTCTTGTCTCCGCGCAGAATCTGCAATTTCGCGGAGTTGCCGGTGTTCAGTAAATACAGGCTCAAGGCGAACAGCGGCACGTTATCGACCGGGAAACCGTCGATGCCGATGATGACATCTTCAATTTTAAGTCCAGCGTGTTCTGCCTGACTCTCGGGATACACATCGGAAACGATCACACCGACGTCCGTCGCGAGGCCCAAGCCTTGCGCCAAATCAGGCGTGAGTGATTGTAGCTCGGCGCCAATCGTGCGACGCCGCACTCGTCCATATTTGCGAATCTGCTCGTAGGCATAACGGACGATGCCGCTGGGAATGGCAAATCCGATCCCCTCGTTTCCACCAGATTGTGTGTAAATAAATGTATCGATGCCCACCACGTTGCCCTCGGCATCTACCAACGGCCCACCACTGTTGCCGGGATTGATGGCGGCGTCCGTCTGGATATAAACCATCGGCTCGTCGACATTCGGTTGCCGCAGAACTGAACTGACCAAACCGAAGCTGACGGAGTTTTCCAGGCCCTCTGGACTGCCGAATGCCAGGACCACTTGGCCTTTTTCGATCTGATCATAGCGGGCCAGAGGAAGCGTCGGTAACCCTGTAGCCTCAACTTTGAGAATCGCGATGTCGATCAGCTTGTTGAAGCCGACTATGCGCGCGGGAAGAATACGGCCGTGAGACTTCAGCAGAGCGGTGGGCTGCGAACTTTCCACGACTGGTGGCGTGAGCACGACGCGCACGCGATCTGTGCCTCGCACCACGTGATAGTTGGTCACGATGTAGCCATCGGACTCGATGATGAAACCGGAACCGAGGCTACGTTCGCGGCCGACAGCGGTGGAACCGTGCTCATCCTCGTCGCTAGCCGAGCCATAGCCGGTTACCAACACTTCGACCACGGACGGAGAGACGCGCTTCACCAAGCTTTGAAACGAGTTGCTCATCAGGCGCATCGCATCGGTAGTTTTTTCGTTCGCCGGAGCTTGGCCCAATGCCGGTGAGCCAAGGACGCCGCCGACGGGGATGAGTGCCAGCAAGGTGCCTAAGAATCGCGCGACGCGGAACTTTTTGAACGAATGTTGAGTTGTCACGATAGTTCGCCTTTCGGGTGCGGGCACCTGGAACGTCAGCGTAAGTGGCGAAGCCGAAACGCGGACCAGACGATCGTTTTGACGCAGATGGCGGCAAGATCACCGGCACGGAATGTATCACGCCCGCACTTTTTCTAGAAAGTTAAAGACCAGATCAATTCAACGAGAATCCAACTCCGCCGCGGCCGAAGTCTCGAGACCTTCAGGTTCTCTGGCGGAGCGCCTTCCAGTGCGTGACTCCAAAACTGTTCGCGCTCCAGGCAACCGGTTTTGCGAAGGTAATCGACGTCCATGACGGTGCCGTCCTGCAACCAGTACGGATTTTGCCGTTCGAAATAGATGCTGGCCATGTGTGTTGCCACCAGCGGAGAAAATTGCGATTGACCGTCTTTCGACGGGCGATGGTGGAACGCCACCGCTTCAATAACGCTGTCTGGCAGGCCCCACACA
>JBAVNY010000405.1:0-2730 GCA_049691535.1 Candidatus Acidiferrum sp. | reverse complement strand
CGGCCTCCCACCTTTCACGTGGCGAGCCATTTCACCAAGTTGCTTAGCCTGACTTCCGCGTTTTCAAAATTGGATGCTGATTTCATGCGGGTTTGCGGGCGGGTTTAGTGACTACTTTGGGTCCATCGATTGATTGGCAACAGGATCCGTTCGGGCACACGCAGGACCCTGTAAATCTCGGTGTGGATCTTCTCGGGACGTGTATCGCGCCGGATGGTAAGGACTCGACCGTCAGCGGTGGGCAAGCGGACGGTCACGACTTGGTGGGTGGACAGTTGCCGGCGCAAGGTCTCCCAGGAGGTGTGGATGCCTTGGTCAAGAAAAGCGCGCTCAATACAGACCAAGAGATGATAGGCCAGCACACATAAAAAGATGTGGGTTTCGACTCGGCGCTCCAGATGATGAAAGATGGGCCGCTCGCAGTGCGGGCTTTTGAGACTGCGGAAGGCAGCCTCGACGCGTGTCAGCAGGATATAGTTGCGCCAGATGTCTTCGGCGCTGAGGTCGTTGCGGCTGCTTTTGAGCAGGTAACTGCCGTCGAGGGATTCGGCTTTTTGTTTGCGCTGCTGGTCTTCGCGCCAGGCGAGCTCGGATTGTTGCTCGTCATAGGCAATAAGATAGTAGCGGGCAACCCGGGGGTAACGCTCTTTGAGCCGGCCGATGGCTTCGTAAATCTTGGCAGATGTCCGCAGGCGGCCTGTGACGATGCGCTTGCGCAGCTTCTCAGTGTCGGCCAAAAATCGAATCTCCTGCTTCTGACGGATCGCGCGGTCTTTCTCCGTACGCCCTTGGCTCCAGCATAAGGCAACGCTTTGGGAGCCGTCGGGGCTGTGCGCCGGCTTGAGCAGCACGCGCATTTTGTGTTGGCCTTCATTGCGCGGCGAAGGCTCCCGGACAATCTCCTGCCAGCCTGCTTGATCTTCAAATTGCTCAAAATAGCAGACTCGCTCGGGTTGCCGAGCGGCCACCAGCCAGTGATAGCCTGCCGTGCGGATAGTTGCGAGGTTCTCGTCGTTTGCCATGCCCCGGTCCACGATAACCGTGGCGTCCTTCTTTTTACCCAGGCGCTTTTCCAATACCCCGAGCATGTCAGCAACGGTGGTCGAGTCACTGCGATTGCCGGCGAAGATCTCATGGGCTTTTGGAAAACCGTCTCCGTCGAGCACCAGCCCGACGACTACTTGTTTGCAATCGGGTCGGGAGTCGCGCGAATAACCGCGCTGGGCCTTGGCATTCGACAAGCAGAGACCTTCGAAATAGGTCGATGTCAGATCGTAAAGCAGGATGCTCTCCTTGAGCGAGAAGAGCGTCCTTTCCTTCTCGCGCAGGGCGGCTTCAATCGGCTCCCGCTTGCCGTAGAGCCGGTCCATATTCCGATAGAGCCGATCCTCGTTGAGTCGGCTAAAATTCTCTTTCAAAATGTCCTCCAGCGCGCTGCGCCGGACCCAGTCGCTCATCGCCAGTTCGGAGCAGGGTTCGATCAGGCGATTGAGTGTCATCACCTGGGTCAGGATCCGCGTCTTGAGCCCGAAGCCGGCGCCAGCGAGAATCTCGTCCAATCCCAGCCGCTGCCAAATCTGGTGGCCAACGTGGACGGCCCCCGCTTGCCGGGCCTCTTCGACTTCAACCTCATCCCAATTTACGTCGCTGCCGCTCTGGTGCTTCTTTGGACCCCTGGCAGCCACCTCCGGCTTCTGGAGCGCGACTTGTTCCTGCGGGGAATCGTCCAACAGGCTTTCCTGGCCGCTCAAAGATTGCTGGAGATGGTGCGCAAGTTTAAGCCACTGCGCTTTTGGGCCCGGAGAAAGTGAACCCAGCGAACAGACCACCCGATGGCGCGGACCACGCTCAGTGGCCACCGACTCAACCAGCAGATGATTGGTGTAAACCTTACCCCGCAGAGTTCGTTTCGTGCGCTTGATGAACAATGGTACCTATATATCCGATTCAACTAAGATCAGGCAAGAAAATAGCCACACCAAATTAGTGACTATAATTGGCATTTTTAAGCTAACAATCCTCTAAAATAGAGGCTTCGCGGGCGATTATCTCCTCAATAAGGGCACTAAAAAAATCCAAAATGCGGAAGTTGGGTTAGCTAACCCCTGTTCTTTCCTTAGTTTGACCAGCCACTCGCGCTGGACTTTTGCCAATGCCGCCGGAGCGCTCCCGCTCTCGTGCGCGGCTTCGTAAAAATCGCTCATAATCTGGACAGTAACTTCGTCGCTGATCGGCCATAGAGTCATTAGCAGGTTCTGCGCTCCAGCCTCAATGAAACCGCGGCGTAGCCCCATGACGCCCTCGCCGGCTCTGGATTCGCCGGAAGCCGTGTCGCAGGCCGAGAGGGTCACTAACCAGGTTCCTTTGAGATCCAGGGTACTGACATCCTCGGCGGTCAGGATCCCATCATCTTCTATCGGAGACGCTTCTCCCCGTTTCCAGGCCTCAATCGTGGTATTGGCTCCGGCTAACGCCAAACCGCTTCGGTGCATCGGATTCTTGAAGAACCTGGACTTGGTAAGATCTGATTTGTTACCAAGCGATTGGGGATCATTCGGATCGGGATCCGGGGAGACATCTTCGGGCTCGAAGAAGCCATGAGTGGCCAAGTGTAAAATGTAAGGACTGTGCAGGTCCAGAAACGCTCGTTTGCTGACGTCCGGTCCTGTCAGCGATCTGGTTTGCCAGCCCCAACGCTCAACTTTGCGCAATAGTTGCGCGCCCTCCTTT